>DATEOX010000178.1:0-2136 GCA_035273585.1 Thermoanaerobaculia bacterium | reverse complement strand
CCAGCAGCGCGCGGCGGGACGCAGGCGTCGCCGTCGCCGCGGAGGCGTCCGCAATCACAACGAGCTCCCCGGCAATCGCGGCAAGCACCTCGCCGGCAACAACGAGGGCGGCGACGGCACCTAGCCGGTGATGATGCCGTGCACCTCGGCCACATCCGGATTGCCCGGATCGACGCCGAGCTGCTGCAGGATCGGCATCAGCGTCGCGCCGAACGCTTCGAACGACTCGCGCGAGTCCCAGACGTCGAAGACGCGGAGCCGCTCCGGCGGCCCGTAGCTCGCGTGGTACAGCCGCCCCGCCGGCGCCCCCGCCCCTACCGCCGAGAGCCGCGCGATGCACTCGTCATACTGCGCCGCCGTCATCGCCTCCGGACTGAACTGAAAAATGAACGCCATGATGCCCCCCTCTTTGCGAGGAGGTACGGATGGGCGAGGGGAACGGATTGGGTAGAATCGGCGGGATGACCAAGGTCGAAGCCATCGAGGAGCAGATCAAGAGCCTCTCGGACAGCGAGCTGGCGGAGCTTCGCGACTGGCTGCTCGAACACGACTGGACCGCCTGGGATCGACAGATCGAAGCCGATGCGCAGGCCGGTAAGCTCGACAAGCTGTTCGAGAATGCGCGCGCCGATCACGCCGCCGGGAAAAGCATGAAGCTTTGAACCACTACACCAGCCCTGACTTCTGGCGCTTCTTCAACACGACCGCATCGTCGGATGAGCGCCAAGTTCAGAGTGCTTGTTATCGTCAGTCGTCAGACGGCGATCGCGCCCGCGCCACAGCGCCGGACGTACCGCGGCGCGAGACGTGCCGCGGCTGGCGGGCGGGACGCCCGCGCTCCTGTGCGTCAAACCGGGGGCGGCCGGAGCCGCCCCCTCCCACCTACGTCGTCTTCTTCTCGTTCTGGGCGTTGCCGGAGCCGCCGCCCTGCTCGTCGCCGCCTTCGTCGAGGCCGGTCTCGTCGGCGGGGCCGCCCGGGGGCTCGTTGTTCACGTCGGGATCGCTCACGATCATCTGCCCGGTCGGGGACTTCACGCTGATGGTGTAGGGGTTCTTCCCCTTGTGGGCCTTCGGGTTGTAGGACGTCGTCTGCCACTGCGTGTCCGACACCCTCTGCGCCTGCATGGAGCCGGTGAACTTGATCTCCTTGAGCACCGCGCCGGGCGAGTTGACGAGGTTGAACGTCACGACGACGTCCGACGTGTTCGTCACGGTGAGTGAGTCGGGGTTCCATCCGAGCTGGTTGTGGTTGTCGCCGGTGAGCTGGATGTTCACCGCCAGCGGGCCCGGATTCGTCGGGGGATTGTTGTTGGGCATCAGTAACTCCTCTCTTTCTCTGCGGTTTTAGTACCCCTCGGTCCTGGAGAGGGACATAAACTCCCGATTTCCGTATCCGATCGCGCGCAGGCGCCCCACGAGGGCCGCCGCCTCGGCGCGGTCGCCGAGGGCCATCAGCACCCGGGCCATGACCGCGATCTGGCGCGGCTCGCGCCACTGACTGGCCGGCTGCAGGACGTCCCGCGCCTGCTGCCAGCTCTCCCGCGCCGCCGCCTTCCGCCCGTCCGCCGCGTCGATCGAGCCCTTCACCAGCAGCGCGAATGCGAGGCGCTGTTTCGCGCCGCGCTCTTTCGGCGTGCCGAGGAGCCGGACCGCCTCCTCGACCTTGGCCCGCGCGGCGCGGCGGTTGCCGCTCTGCGCGAGCAGCTCCGCGTCCGTGGCCTTGATCGACGCCAGATCGTCGCGCCAGGTGCGGCGCGTCGTCTCCACGGCGACGATCGGCTCGAGCAACTGCTCGGCGTTGTTCAGCTCTGCGAGTCCATCGCCGAGGCTTCCCGTCTCCGACAGCAGCTTCCCGAGGCGGTGCCGTCCGATGGCCTGATTGCGGCGCCACTGGGCGTTCGACGCGTCGAACGAGCAGAGCTCCGTGTAGGTCCGGACGTCCGCCCGGCGATGCTCGAGCGCGGCCTCCTGTTCGCCGAGGTCCTCCAGCACGCCGGCCAGGAAGCTGTGGCTGGTGGCGAGCTCCTCGCGCCAGAGCATCTGCTTCGGGTTGCGAAGCAGCAGGCCCTGGCGGATGGCGACCTCGGACTCGAACTGCTGCCGGGCCGCGTTCAGCTCGCCCATCTTCTGCAGGAC
>DATEOX010000177.1:0-2038 GCA_035273585.1 Thermoanaerobaculia bacterium | reverse complement strand
GGTGCTCGTCGCCGCCGTCGTCGCCGTGGCCGTCGCCTCCGCGGGCCGGAATCGCAGCGCCGCGTTCGGCACGATGAGCACGTCGCTGGCCGACCGCGTCAGAAACTCCACGCGCGCGGTCATGCCCGGAAGCAGCCGGTGCTTCGGATTCTCCACCGTCACGACGACGGTGTAGTTCACGACGTTCTCCTGGGTGGTGGACTGCAGGCGGACCTGCTGGACCTTCCCTTCGAACGTCTGGCCGGTGAGGGCCTGCACGGTGAAGCGCACCGGCTGCCCTTCCCTGATGCGGGCGATGTCGCTCTCGCCCACCTGCGCCAGGATCTGCATGTGCGTCAGGTCGTTGGCGATGAGGAAGAGCTGCGGCGCGGAGAGGCTGGCCGCGACGGTCTGCCCCTGGTTGACGTTGCGCTCCACGACCACGCCGTCGATGGGGGCGTAGATCGAGGTGTAGGCGAGGTTCTGCCGCGCCCGCTCCAGCGCCACGCGCGCCGACTTCACGTTTGCCGCCGCGACATCCTGCGACGACTGCGTCTGCTCGACGGCGCTGCGGGCCACGAGGCCGCTGCTGCCGAGCTCGCGGTTGCGGCTGTAGTCCCGCTCCGCCTGGAGCAACTGCGCCTCGGCGCGCTCGACGTTCGCCTGCGCGTCGGTGACGGCCTGCAGGGCGAGCGTCGGATCGATGCGCGCCAGCAGTTGCCCCTTCTTCACCTGCGAGTTGTAGTCGACGAGCAGCTCCGAGACCTGCCCCGAGACCTGCGTGCCGACGCTGACCGTCGTGACGGCGTTCAGCGTGCCGGTGGCGGAGACGGTCGACTGCAGGTCGCCCCGCTGCACGGTGGCGAAGCGATACGCCGGCGTCTCCTTCGCCAATGCCACGCGCTGCACGAGCAGACCGACGACGGTCAATATGGCGATGAGCGCCATGGCCAACAGTGATTTCGTTTTGGTATTCATGGGTTTCCTCCGGTGGAGCTCACAGGTCACAGCTCACAGCTCATAGGGGAGAACCGAGACGGGCGGGGGCCTGTGACCTGTGAGCTGTGAGCTGTGAGCTTTCCTGCCACAAATGACAAGCCGGCGGCGGGTATGCTTTCCGGCGCGGCATGAACTGCACGGGCATGTAATGAACGGCGAAAACGACTCAGCAGTACGCGGCATCACCACCCGTGAGCTGCTCCTCATCTTCGGTTTCTGGACCTTCCTCGCGACGCTCACGTCCGTTAACCGCCTGCTCGACCCGCGCGGCTTCGGCTTCCGTCCGATGTCCCCGGCCGGTCCGATCGCGCTGGCCTTCATCGAGTCGTGGGTGTGGGCCGCGTTCACGCCGTTGATCTTCCGGCTCAGCAGCCACTTCCCCCTCGACCGCTCCCGCTGGTACATCCGGATCCCGCTGCTGATCGTCATCGGCCTGGCCATCTCCGTGGCCGTCTTCTTCGTGCTCGATATCGCCCGCGACCAGATCTTCGAGGAGGTCGTGCGCAGGCGGCCGCGGCCGGCGCTCACGCCGCTGCAGGACATCGGCCGCTTCCGCTTCGCCAATCAGCTCGTGCTCTACTTCGCCGTCCTCGCCGTCGGCTACGCGCGGGAGTACTTTCTGCGCGATCAGCAGCGCCAGCGGGAGTCGATCGCCCTGCGCGCGCAACTCGCCGACGCGCAGCTCGACGCGCTGCGCATGCAGCTCAACCCGCACTTCCTCTTCAACACGCTGCACGCGATGTCCGCCCTCGTGGAGCGCGACCCGGCCGGCGTGCGGCGGATGATCGCCCGCCTCAGCGAGCTTCTCCGCCACACCACCGACGCCCACGCCGCGGATGAGGTCCCGCTACGCGAGGAGCTCGGCTTCCTCCGCCGCTACATCGAGATCATGGAAATCCGCTTCCAGGGCCGGCTGCGCGTGAGCATGGAAGTCGATGAGTCGCTGCTCGACGCAAAAGTGCCGAACCTCATCCTCCAGCCGCTGGTGGAGAACGCGCTGGAGCACGGCGTGAACCGCGCCACCGGCACCGGCGAGGTGACGATCGCCGCGCGCCGCGAC
>DATEOX010000176.1:0-5827 GCA_035273585.1 Thermoanaerobaculia bacterium | reverse complement strand
CGCGGGAGTACTTCGGCGGACTCGAACAGCACCTCCAGGCCGTGGCGAAGACGATCCACTCCGTCCTGCCCCGGCACGACGAGCCGGTGCCGTACCTGCTCGTGGAGGACTTCGGCACGCGCGGCCTGACCGGTGATCCGCACATCGATCCCGAGCTGGACGCGGACGGCGACGAGCAGAAGAACGACTTCTTCTACTTCTGGCGCAACGTCGGCCGCTCGAACAAGGGGGAGATCGACCGCGGCCGGTGGGGGCTGGGCAAGGCGGTGTTCACCGTCGCCTCGCGCATCCGGACGATCTTCGGCCTGACCCGCCGCGCCGACGACAACCGTGGCCTGCTCCTCGGGCAGTCGGTGCTCAAGACGCACGTACAGGACGGCGAGCGCATCTACCCGTACGGCTTCTTCGCCCGCTACGAGCGCCGCAACGGCCTCCCGCTCCCGATCGAGGATCCGATCCTGCTCGACCGGTTCGCCGACGACTTCGGCGTCCGGCGGCTGGAGCCGGGCCTCTCCATCGTCGTCCCCTACTACCGCGACGACGAGCTCTCGTTCGAGCGCATCCTCCGGTCGGCCGTGCATCAGTACTTCTATCCGATCCTGCGCGGCGACCTGGTGGCGGAGGTCGCGGATCACGACCGGCAGGAGCGGCTCTCCGCGGCGACCATCGAGGCCATCGCCTCGCGCGAGCCGGCCGTGGCGCGGCTGTGCGAGCTGACGCGCTGGTCGCTGGCGCAACAGGAGCACGTGACCCTGCCCGAGCAGGGCGTCGGGGCGCCGAAGTGGGATGAAAGCCTCTTCGACGCCGCGCAGCTCGCCGCATTGCGCGACCGCTTCGCCGCCGGCGAGCGCCTCGCCTTCCGCGTGCCGCTGCTCGTCAAGCGCAAGCGGGCGCGGGCGGCGGCTTCGTGGTTCGACGTCTACCTCGAGCGCGACGACGAGCTGCGGCGCGGCGAGCATCACTTCATCCGCCGCGGCATCACCATCCCGGACGTCCGCACGAACGGCGACAAGGCGGCGCGCTCGCTGGTGGTTATCGATCACGATCCGCTCTCCACCTTCCTCGGCGACGCGGAGAACCCGGCTCACTCCGACTGGTCCGAGCGCGCGGACAAGATCCGCACGCTGTACGACCACGGCGCCTGGACGCTGCGCTTCGTGAAGCACAGCGCCGCGTTCCTCACGTCGCTGCTCGCCCGGCCGGCGGAAGGGCGGGTGCGCGATTTCCTGGCGGACGTCTTCTGGGTCGAAGCGCCGGAGGAGCCGCCCCGCCCGGCCACCCTCGACCGGCTTCCGATCCGCGCCGGCGCCCCCGAGGCGAACGAGGAGGCGAGCAGCGGCGTCGCGATCACGCGCATCGCGGGCGGCTTCACCATCAAGGGCGAGGGGCCGCGGACGCTGCGCGCCGAGGTGGCGTATCGCGTGCGGGCCGGGAACCCGTTCCGCAAGCATAGCCCGTTCGATTTCGATCTGCTGACGCCGGGCGGCATCGGCGTGTATGCCGAGGGAGCTGCGGTGCGGCCGACGTCGACGAACGCGGTGGAGCTCGTGGCCGGGGCGGCGAAGTTCCAGATCTCGATGAAAGGATTCGATCCGCGGCGCGACCTCGTCGTGCGGGTCGTGGACGCCGCCGATGCTGCGGAAGCTGAACTTCACTGAGCGGGCGAAGATCCCGCGGACGAGCGTGCGCGTGACGCTGCGGCGCGACCCGGACGGCGTGCTCGCCTTCGACCCGCAGCTCTCGTTCGATGCCGTGCCGCTGCTGCCGACCGCGCGCGTCTTCATCGAGGCGTACTACCGGACCTCGTTCATGCGCTTCGACTGCGGCTCGGTCGAGGCGTTCGCCCCGCCCGCCGACCGGCGCCTGACGGAGATCGACGGCACGAGCGTGGTCCGCTTCCGGGTGAAGGTGGTGGACAACTCGGCGAACGACCACCGCATCATCGCCGTGGCGGACGACATCGTGGTGGCCGAGGAGCAGCCGGCGCTCTCCGGCCGGATGCCGCTCCTGCCGGTGAGCTTCACCTCCGCCCTCGGGCAGCAGGCGTGGCGCATCGCGCACGAGCCGAACGGCCCGGTGCTGGAGCTGAACAACGCCATCGATGACGTGCGCAACGTGGCCAGGCACGACGCGATGTTCTTCGCCCTCGTCTACCCGGCCGCCATCCGGGAGATCCTCACCCGCATCCTCCTGGTCGAAGGTCACGACGCGCACGAGGAGGGGGACGAGTGGTGGCACCTCTGGCTGCGCTGGGCGGCGCGCTATTCGTCCGCGCCGCTGCCGGACGACGAGGACGAGGCGCGGAGCTGGATCGATGAGGTCGTCTCCGCGTTCTGCAACGACCGCCGCACGCTCGACGGCTGGCGCGCGGCGCGCCGGGAGGGCTCGTGACGAAGCTCCGCGTCCTCAACGCGCGCGGCATCGAGCAGTTCCGCGCCTACCTGCAGCAGATCCGTGACGGCGCGGAGTTCCGCCCCAGCCCGGCCATCCTCTTCACGGACGACCATTCGACGCGGCTGCCGCGCACCATCGAGATCGAGCCGCGGACGTTCGCCGACAAGTTCGAGGCCGCGTCCTACCTCGCCGCGCTGCTGGCCGACCTGCCCGCGACCGAGGAGGACATGGGCCTCTGGAGCTGGCTGGCGCTCTTCTACTTCGATCAGCTCTCCCCCGCCGATGCGGATGGGCGACGCCGGCCGCGCGAGGACTATCACTACATCCCGTCGACGGAGAGCGGCTGGCATCGCGACCGCCACCTGCTGGCCGGCCCGTGGAAGCTCTTCACGCTGCACCGCGAGCACGCGCGCCTGCTCCTCCATCCGCCCGTCCATCAGCATGGCCGCTTCGTCTACGACCTCGGGTTTCGGCGCGACCTCGTCGCCAACCGCGGGCTGATCGAGGCCATCGACCTGCTCTACTGGGATGCGAAGCGCAAACGTCCGAAGCGCGGCGCGACGATGACCGACCGTCCCGGCAACCTGCGCCGCCTCATCACCGTCGTCCAGCAGCTCGACTTCAACTACGACCTTTACGGCATGCGCGCGGAGGAGATCCTGGCGCTGCTGCCGAACGAGTTCGCATCGTGGCTGCCCCTCGCCATCACCAGCACCGTCAGATCGTCCTCCCGCCGTCCGCCCGCGTGAGCATCGACGGCGTCGACGACCGCCGCCGCAACCTCGGCGGCCGAGGAGGGGCCGGAGCGGAGCGCGCGGAGGATGCCCTCCGTGCCGAACTCGAGGCCGCGATCGGACGCGGCTTCGATCACGCCGTCGCTGTAGAGGAGGAGCGTTTCGCCGGGGGCGAGCGACAGCGTCCGGGAGCGCCAGCGCGACGACGGCAGGAGGCCGACGGCGGGGCCGGTGGAGTCGATCGGCTCGACCGTGCCGTCGGCGCGGAGGATGAGCGGCGGGCAGTGGCCGCCGTTGGCCAAGCGAACGACGCCGTCATCGCGGATCCAGCCGAGGACCATCGTGGCGAAGCGATTGCCGGGCATGAGCGGGCGGAGGAAGGCGTGCAGACGTTGCACGGTCGTGGCCGGATCGCAGCCGGTACGCGCGCACAACGTCACCTGCTGCTCGAGCTCCTCCTGGATCATGGCCATGACCAAGGCGGCGGGGAGGCCCTTGCCGGCGACGTCGCCGAGGGCGAACCAGAGGCGATCGTCGGCGCGGTGGGTGAACCAGAAGTCGCCGGTGAACGTCCGGGCCGGCATGGAGACGGCGTGGACGTCCACCGCGGCAACGCAGGGCGGCGGACAGGGCGGCGCGAAAAGCGAGGCCTGGAGCATCATGCGGCCACCGGCTGGCACTTGCGGCAGGGACGGAAGCCGTCCTCGAGCGCGTCGTCCGCGTCGCGGAACGGGACGCGGTTCTCCTCGCGGATGCGGCGCGCATCGCTGCAGGTGGGGAAGCAGAAGATGTGCGTCGTACGGGAGCCGACGTAACGGACGTGCTGCCGTCCGAGGCGCTCCAGCTCCTCGACGTCCACCCCCTCGCGCTCCAGCAGGGCGCGCTTCATGGCGCTGCCGAACGCGTAGTTGCCGATGCCGCCGACCGACGGCACGACGCGGTGGCACGGCACGACGAACGGCACGACGTTGCGCGCGATGACGTTGGCCACGGCGCGTACGGCGCGCGGGCGGCCGACCTGGCGCGCGACCCAGGCGTACGTCCGCACCTGGCCGCGCGGGATGCGGGTGAGCATCTGCAGGACGTCGTGCTCGAGGTCGCGCAGCTCTTCGAGGTCGACGCGAGGAGCATCCACCCCCTCCCCTTCCAGCGCCGCCTCCACCTGCCGCCGGAGCGGCTCGGGGATGGGCGCCTGCTCCAGCGCGCGGCCGTAGCGCTTCGCGTACGCGGCGCGCAGGTCATCGGCATTGCCGGTGGAGATCATCCGGATGCCGCTCCCGCGGAAGGCCACGAAGACGTCGCCCACGCGGTCGAACGAGTCGGCGCACTCGCTCTTGCAGGAGCGCGTCGGCGCCACGGTCAGGGCCTTGACGACGGACGCGAGCTCGTCGACGTCGGAGACGGACGCGCCGCAACTGCGGCAGGTCTTCAGGTGACTCTCCACGGCGGTCTCCTCGATCGGCGGGAGCTCGTGCGTGCGGAGCGCGTCGATGCGGGTCAGCACGGATCTACATTGCATACGCCACCCCCTTCTGCTCCAGCGCATCGCGCAACAGCTTGAGCGACCGGAACACTTTGCCGCGCAAGGCGGCCTCGGATTGCCCGACGGTCCGGGCGATCTCCGCGTAAGACATCTCTTCCATGAAGCGCAGCACGATCAGCTCGCGGGCATCGACGGGAAGGAGGGACATCGCCCGCCGGAGCAGCTCGACCTCCTCCTTCCGCTCCAGCTCCGATCCCTGCCGGCTGAGGAACGGCCCGAGGCGGCCGTCGTCGAAGTTCTCCAGCGGCTGCTCCAGCGTGCCGCGCTTCGATCTCCGTTTGTTGAGCGAGAGGTTGCGCACGGTGCGGAAGAGCCAAGGCCGCAAGGCCAGCGCCGCGCAGCGCGCCTCGTCGTACTGGCGGGTGAGCGCGCGGTGGGCGCGCATCATGGCGTCTTGGACGACTTCCTGCGCGTCGAAGGCGTTCTGCAGGATGCCGTGCGCGTAGTTGAAGAGCGGCCGCTCGAACTGGTCGATGAGCCGCTCGAACGCCCCCGCCTCGCAGCGGTGAACGGCCACAGCCAGGTTCTCGCCTGCCCCTCCGGCCGGTTGACCCGTCGCCTCGCCGCCGGTCCACGAGTTCTTCATGATGCTAAGAACACGGGTGGCGTGCATTTCGTTCGGAGACCGTTGTTGGTTGTTAGTTGTTGGTTATTAGTAGGTCACCCGGCCGGACGCGCTACTAACAACCAACAACTAACAACCAACAACCAACAACTACTTCACCACGATCCGCACCGAGTCCCGATTCCCCTCGCGATCGATGGCCGTCACGGTATGCGGCCCCGGCCGCAGCGGCCACTCCAGGGCGCCGTCGGGCGGGGTGGTGCCGAGGGGGCGGTCGTCGACGTGCCAGGTGAGGGGGGTGGCGCTCGTGGCGCGGAGGTAGACGGCCTGGAACTCGCGGCGGAGGGTGGGGTCGATGAGGTACGTGGCACCGTTCGGAGGGCTCGTCACTTTCAGCGGCGTGGCGTGGCGGGTAGGGGGCGCGGAGGCGACCGACACGCGGGCCCAGGCGCGGTATTCGGGCGGGTAGTCGATCCAGCCGTCGTGGTGCCAGGAGCAGAACTCGACCTTCGCGTCGTTCGGGACCCACTCCTCCTCCACCGCGGGGCACCAGGGGGAAGGGCGGAGGCCGGACAGGGCGCAGATGGGACG
>DATEOX010000175.1:0-2662 GCA_035273585.1 Thermoanaerobaculia bacterium | reverse complement strand
CCGAGGTTGAACCACGCCGTGTCGTGGTCGGGCTTCGCCGCGATGGCCTTCCGGTAATGCTCCTCGGCCGCCGCCGGCGCGCCCTGCTCGTGCAGGAGCCGTCCGAGGTTGACGTGCGCGTCGGGATGGCGCGGCTCGAGCTTCAGCGCCCGGTCGTACGCCTCCTTCGCCTCCTCGATGGACGACATCTCCAGCTCGCAGGCGAGGTCGTACCAGTCATCCGCGCGGAGCTGCTCCTCCCGCTCCCGCGCCTGCTCGACGGCGCGCAGCGCGAATGGCGCGGTCTTGGCCGCGATGTCCGCCACGGCGAAGTCGAAGAGCGACTGGCCCGACTCGGGGTTCCAGACGGCCTCGCCGTCCCGGACGACGACGCGGTCGCCGTCGGCCGCGATGCGCACCGCGGTCAGCGATCTTCCCTCCGGGAGCTGATCGCGCAGCCGCTCGAGGACGCGCCGCACCTTGCGCTGCGGGATGTTCGCCGAGGTCAGCTCCCCTGCGGTGCGCAGGAGGATGAGGTCATGGAAGCCGAAGCGGAGCTCGCCCGTCGGTCCGCGCTCCGGCGTGAGGAACCCTTTCGTCGCGTAGGATCGGATCTGCGACAGCGAGAGCCCCAACATCGCGGAGACCTCGCGCAGGGTATAGGACATTGAAGTCCATTTTACGCGGGATCAGCGGCGCGCGGGCGTCCCGCGCGCCGGTCTCTACCGTGCTCTGCTCTTCGCTGCCGCCGCCTTCCGCGTGGCCGGCTTGGCCGGCTTGCGCTTCGCCTCCGCCTTGATCGGCATCTTCGTCGCGGCGGTCTTCGGCGCCGAGGCGCTACGGGCCGAAGGCCGGGGGGACGCGAGGCTCGCCTTCAGCGCTTCCATCAGGTCGATGACCTGCGCCTTCGGCTCCTCGGTCTCGGCCAGCGTGATCTCCTCGCCGTCGATCTTCCGCTGGATGAGGGCCCGGATGCGCTCCGTCACCTCGTCGCGATAGTTCTCCGGATGGAACTCGTCGTTGGCGCCCATCTCCGCGAGCTGGATGGCCATCTTCAGCTCGTTGTCCTTGACGATCGCCTCCCCGAGGTCGAGATCGTCCAGCGCCCGGATCTCGTTCGGGTAGTAGAGCTGCTGCATCACCAGGCCCTTGCCCAGCGGCCGGAGGACGACGAGGTACTGCTTGCCACGCGCGGCGTATTTGGCCAGCGCCCAGCGGTCGGTCTCCATCAGGGCCTTGCTGAGCAGCGTGTAGGCCCGCTCCCCGCCCTTGTCCGGCGCGAGATAGAACGCCTTCTGGAAGTAGATCGGATCGATGGTCGTGGAGGGGAGGAACTCGTTGATCTCGATGGCCTGGGTGGCCCGCTCCTCCAGCGCCTTCAGCTCCTCCTCGGAGAAGAGGACGTACTGGCCGCGCGAGAACTCGTAGCCTTTGGCCGTCTCGGTGCGGTCGATGGTCCGCTCGTCGCGGGGGCAGAAGAGCTGCTGCTGGATGCGGCTCCCGCACTCGGCGTGGATCATGTTGAAGCTGATCTTTTCCGACGCCTCGGCGGCGGAGAAGAGCTTGACGGGGATGGACACCAGTCCGAAGGCGATTTGACCGGATGCGAACGCTCTGGGCATTTTGCGGGCTCCTGAAAGTTACTTGGACTAACGAGCCGGAGTATGGGTTTCTTCCGCGTTGAGTGACCAAGTATTGTGCAGTCCAACTCCTGAAAACGCAATAAGATCTACGCCTTGTGCACCCCTCGTATCAAAGGATTTACGCCGTGGTGCGGCGCATCCCCCGCGGCCGCGTCGCGACGTACGGACAAATCGCCGAGCTCGCCGGCCTCGAAGGGCACGCCCGCCAGGTCGGCTACGCCCTCCACCACCTCCCGCCCAAGAGCAACGTGCCCTGGCACCGCGTCCTGAATGCCCGCGGCGAGGTCTCCCCCCGCACCGCCGGCGACTCGCATGAGCTGCAGCGCCTGCTGCTCGAGGGGGAGGGGGTGGAGTTCGACGGGCGGGGGCGGCTGTCGCTGGCGCGCTACCAGTGGAAGAAGCGCATCAGAACCGCACCTCTGCGACCCGGTCGGTGACGGCCACGTCCTTCCGCACGTTCGATGACGTCACGCCGTAGGTCCCGGCCGGCAGGCCGTCGATGCGCAGCGGCGTCGCGTTGCGTACGCCGAGGAGGGCGAGCGCCTCGTGCAGCGGGAAGCCGGACGGCGACCAGACGCCGACCATCCCCTTTCCTTCCACGAGCAAGCCCGCCGACGCGCGGCGCATGGCGATCGTGATCTCCGCCGCCTCGTCGCCGAGGGGGCGCGGCGCGGCGAACATCCAGCCGTATGCGGGCGACCAGGCGGAGACCTCGGCGGTCGTCGCGGAGGGAGGGAGGTGGAAGACCGTGCGGCCGTCCGCGCCGGTCGTCGAGGCCTGCAACCGCCCCGACTGGCGGAGGAACACGAAGACGTTCGCCTGCGCGCCGGCATCGCTGGTGACCAATACCGCCACGTCGTTGACGCGCTTCGGCTCCAGGGTGAGTTGGGCGAAGGCGCTCCTCCCCTCCTCGATGGTCACCTGCTCTTCGGCGCCGAGCCCCTCGCCCGAGGCGCGCACCGTCGCGGCGCCCGCGGCAAGGCCGATGAAGGAGAAGGTGCCGGCCTCATCGGCGAGGACGTCGATGCGCCGCCCGCCCT
>DATEOX010000174.1:0-14230 GCA_035273585.1 Thermoanaerobaculia bacterium | reverse complement strand
CCTACCTGCGTCACCTTTTCGTGAACGGCGAGATCGCGGCGTCGGTCTACAACACCATCCACAACGTCTGGCACTACCTTGACTTGATGCGGTCGATCCGGCAGAGTATCGCGTCCAAATCATTCGGGTCTTTCCGCGACTCCTTCCTGTCGCGGATTTCGAGCGGGGACGCCGACGCTTAGCAAGACCACGGCGCGGCGCCGGCAAAAACACACAAGAGAGTCCATGAATACGATTGCTCTGCTCCAAAGCTCCGGCTCCGGCCTGCTGCCGATGCTCGTGCAGGTCCTGCCCATCGCCGCCATCGGCATCATCTTTTACTTCCTGGTCATCGCCCCGGCGAACAAGCAGCGGCGGAAGACGCAGGAGATGCTCAGCTCGCTGAAAAAGGGCGATCAGGTCGTCACCAGCGGCGGGATTTACGGGACGATCCAGGGTGTTGAGGCCGAAGTCGTCTACCTGAAGATTTCCGAGAATGTAAGAGTCAAAGTCGCGCGTTCTGCCGTTTCCAACGTCATCACCGGGAACGAGTAGGACGCGTTCCGCCCTGGAGGATTCGTGAACAGCAATATCCTGTGGAAAGTCGGGCTGATCATCGCCGTGCTGGTGGTCTTCACCGTGGCCATCATCCCGACGAAGAACAACCCCGAGCCGATCAAGCGCGGCCTCGACCTCAAGGGGGGGACGCACCTGGTCATGCGCGTGAACGTCGGCGACGCCGTTCGTCTCGAGACCGACCAGGCGTCCGAAGCGCTGAAGGTGCAGGCGACGAAGAACACGCTGCCCGTGCCCACCACGCGCCGCCTCAACGACTCGACCTTCCTCGTCACCCCGCCGCCGGGCGTCTCCTCCGCGGAGTACGAGCGCCTGGCGAAGGACTACCTCCCAGCCTTCGAGATGAGCAGGACCGGCGAGGGCGCCCTGCAGTTCCGGATGAAGCCGGCGAACATCACCACCATCGAGCGCGACACCATCACGCATGCCGTGGAGACGATCCGCAACCGCGTGGACGCCCTGGGCGTCACCGAGCCGATCATCGCCCCGGAGAGCGGCAACCGCATCGTCATCCAGCTCCCGGGCGTCGATGATCCGGCCCGCGTGAAGGACATCATCAAGACCACCGCCCAGCTCCAGTTCCGCCTCGTGGAGGGGAACCCGGGGCCGGACGTGCAGTCGGTGCTCAACAGCCTCCCGGCCGCGCAGCGGTCGGAGGTCGACGTCTTCCCCTCCACGCGCCAGGACGAGCTCGGCCGCGCGGTGGGCACCGAGTACTACGCCGTGCGCAAGGTCGTTCCGGTCTCCGGCACCGACCTGAAGAACGCCCGCGTGCAGAAGGGCCGCCTCGGCGAGCCGGTCATCGGCTTCTCCATGACGCCGGAGGGGGCGCGCAAGTTCGGCGAGCTCACCGGCGCGAACATCAACCGGCGGCTGGCCATCGTGCTGGACGAGAAGATCAAGTCGGCGCCGACCATCAACAGCCGCATCGACGACCAGGGCGTGATCGAGGGCCGCTTCACGAACCAGGAAGCGACCGATCTGGCCCTCATCCTGCGCAGCGGCTCGCTGCCGGCGTCGCTGACGACGCTCGAGGAGCGCACCGTCGGCCCCTCGCTCGGCCGCGACTCCATCCGCCAGGGCGTCCTGGCCTCGGTCATCGGCTTCATCGCCCTCATCCTGGCCGTGCTGCTCTACTACCGCGGCGCGGGCATCAACGCCGTCGTCGCCCTGCTCCTCAACCTGGTCATCCTCCTGGGGATGATGGCCTACTTCCGGGCCACGCTGACCCTGCCGGGAATCGCCGGCATCATCCTGACATTGGCCATGGCCGTGGACTCGAACGTGCTCGTCTTCGAGCGCATCCGCGAGGAGCTGCGCGAAGGGAAGATGGTCCGGGCGGCCATCGACCAGGGCTTCTCGCGCGCCTTCGGCACGATCATCGACACGCACATGACCACCATCATCTCGGCGCTCTTCCTCTTCCAGTTCGGCACCGGTCCGATCAAGGGGTTCGCCGTGACGCTGCTGATCGGTCTCACCGCTTCGGTGTTCACCGCGTTCTTCGTGTCGCGCGTGATCTTCGACATCATCTACAAACCGCAGGACCGCCCGCAGTCGCTCAGCATCTAAGGGCGAGGAGACTTCAATGCAACTGTTCGTCAACACGAAATACGACTTCGCCAAGTGGCGCATGTACGCGGTGGGGTTCTCCATCCTGTTCGTGCTCGTCGGCATCGGCTTCTACATGAAGAACGGCATCAACTGGGGCATCGACTTCGCCGGCGGCGCGAACATCGTGCTCAAGTTCAAGGACGCGGTTCCCCTGGACCGCCTGCGCTCGGACCTGAGGGATGCCTCGATCCAGCAGTACGGCAAGGGCGAGGAGCGCGCGGTGCTCATCCGCCTCCCGCAGCAGAAGCGCGAGGGCGACTACGCCGGCCAGATCGTCGAGAAGCTCCGCACCGACCTCAATCCGGGCGCGCCGGCGAACAAGCTCGACCTCAACTTCCACGGGCGCGACCGCCTGACCGACCTCTTCATGCAGAAGGATCCGGCGACGAAGGGGACGAACGAGCAGGCCCGCACCTACTACGCCGACCTGGCCCAGAACATCATCAACAAGCGCTCCGACCTCGGCCTCTTCACCAGCTATGATCAGCTCAACTCTGTGCCGGGCATGACCACGAACGTGACGACGGTCCTGCGCG
The DNA here is from genome assembly GCA_035273585.1 of Thermoanaerobaculia bacterium. GTDB lineage: Bacteria > Acidobacteriota > Thermoanaerobaculia > Gp7-AA8 > Gp7-AA8 > JAFAVZ01. Next base: position 11,525 of record DATEOX010000174.1, on the reverse strand, counting down.
ACAACACCTATCTCGGCGCGTTCAACGTCCTCAACCAGGAGACGGTCGGGCCGCAGGTGGGCAAGGAGCTGCAGCAGAAGGCCGTCCTGGCCGTGATCCTCTCCACGCTGGCCATGGGCGTCTACCTCTGGCTTCGCTTCGACGTGATGTTCGGCGCCTCGGCCATCGTCTGCATCGTGCACGACATCCTCGTGTCGGTAGCCTTCCTGGGGATGATCAACGGCGAGGTCTCGCTGAACATCGTGGCCGCGTTGCTGCTCATCGTCGGCTTCTCGATCAATGACACGGTGGTCATGTACGACCGAGTCCGCGAGAACCGGAAGAAGATCAAGACGCGGATGACGTTCGACGAGCAGCTCAACCTGGCTATGAACCAGACGCTCTCCCGGACGATCCTGACCTCCGGCACGGTGGTCATCGTCCTGATCGCCCTGCTGCTCTTCGGCGGCAAGGTCATCCACGAGTTCGCCTGGATCCTGCTGATCGGCGTCCTGGCCGGCACGTACTCGACGATCACCATCGTCCCGGCGGTGGCCATCGCCTGGAACAACGCCACCGGCCGCAAGCGCGACATCGCCGGCCCGACCACCCGCGCCCGCTCCGAGGAGCCGACGCGCGAGGTGACGCCGGGACAGCGGAAGCGCAAGGCGGGCTGATACTTCCTCATCGACTTGGAAAGGGGCGGCTCAGGCCGCCCTTTTGCTAGTCATGAAGCGTCTCGCCATTGCGCTGTTGCTCGCCCTTCCCGTATTGGCCGCCGATCACGGGTGGGGCGTGCGCGCCGGGGTCTCCGTCGACGGACACACGCAGGGCGTCGTCGGCGCCGAGTACCTGCTCGGCTTTGGCGGGGTGTGGGTGTTCAATCCGAATGTCGAGCTCTCGCGCCACGTCTCGCTGAACGCGGATCTCGCCTGGCGGCCGGGCAACTGGTGGATCGGCGGCGGCGTCGCGGAAGTCGCGGGAGGGAGGGACCTGGGGTTCGCCGCAAATGTTTTCGCCGGCTTCGGCGGGCAGCGGCGGCGATCACCGTACGTGCAGATCAAGCGGAGGATCGGCGACGATGAGCAGACGGTCGTGGTGGCCGGCTTCCGCTTCTGATCGCGGGCGGCGCATCGCATAGAATCGCGCCCCTATGGCAACCAACCACCGCGATGACGCCCTCGAGTACCACTCGGGAGGACGTCCCGGAAAGACCGAAGTCGTTCCCACCAAGCCGACCACCACCCAGCGCGACCTGTCGCTGGCCTATACACCGGGTGTCGCGGTCCCCTGCCTGGAGATCGCCCGCGACCCGGCCGACGTCTACAAGTACACGAACAAGGGCAACCTCGTGGCGGTCATCACCAACGGCACGGCCGTGCTCGGCCTGGGCAATATCGGGCCGGCGGCGGGCAAGCCGGTCATGGAAGGGAAGGCCGTCCTCTTCAAGCGCTTCGCCGACATCGACGTCTTCGACCTGGAGATCTCTCCACGCAGCGTGGAGGAGTTCGTGGCGGCGGTGAAGGCGCTGGAGCCGACCTTCGGCGGCATCAACCTGGAGGACATCGCCGCGCCGGAGTGCTTCGAGATCGAGGAGCGGCTGAAGCGGGAGATGAACATCCCGGTCTTCCACGACGACCAGCACGGCACGGCCATCATCTCTGCCGCCGCGCTGAAGAACGCGCTGGAAGTGGCGGGCAAGAACATCGAGGACATCCGCATCGTGATCAGCGGCGCCGGCGCCGCGGCCATGGCCTGCCTCCGCCTCTACATCCGAATGGGCCTGCGCAAAGAGAACGTCATGCTCACCGACAGCAAGGGCGTGATCTGGAAGGGGCGGACGGCGGACATGACGCCGTACAAGGAGGAGTTCGCGGCCGAGACGGACCGGCGCACGCTGGCCGACGCCATGCGCGGCGCGGACGTCTTCGTCGGCCTTTCCATCGGCGGCATCGTCACGCCGGACATGGTCCGCTCCATGGCCGACGACCCGATCGTCTTCGCCATGGCCAACCCCGACCCGGAGATCGGCTACGAGGAGGCGGTCGCCGCCCGCCCGGACGTGATCATGGCCACCGGCCGCTCCGACTACCCGAACCAGGTGAACAACGTTCTAGGGTTTCCCTTCATCTTCCGCGGCGCGCTCGACTGCCGCGCCACGACCATCAACGAGGAGATGAAGATCGCCGCCGTGAAGGCGCTGGCCGACCTGGCCAAGGAAGACGTCCCCGACTCCGTGCTCCGGGCCTACGCGAAGGAGCGCTTCTCCTTCGGCCGCGAGTACCTCATTCCAAAGCCGTTCGACTACCGCGTGCTGCTGAACGTCCCGGTGGCGGTGGCGCGCGCGGCGGCGGAGAGCGGCGTCGCGCAGCAGCCGATCGAGGACTACGACGCCTACCGCCGCCGCCTGGAGCACCTCCTCGGGCGCTCGCGGGGCGTGATGCACCTCATCTTCGACCGGGCCAAGCAGAACCCGAAGCGCATCGTCTTCCCCGAGGGCGACCAGGAGAAGATCATCCGCGCGGCGAAGATCCTGGTCGACGAGAAGCTCGCCCATCCCATCCTCCTGGTGCGCCACGAGGTCGTCGCGCCGCTGCTCAGGAAGTACCAGGTCGATCCGGAGAAGGTGACGGTGATCGACGTCTTCGACTCGGCAAAGTACGAGCAGTACGCGCAGCGCTTCCACGAGCTGCGCCGGCGGCACGGCATCACCATCACCGACGCGCGGCGCATCCTGAACAGCCGCAACTACTACGCGATGATGATGCTCGAGCAGGGGGAGGCGGACGGCGTGATCTCCGGCCTGCACGCGTACTACCCGGCGACCATCAAGCCGGCGCTGCAGATCCTCCGTACCCGGCCGGGCGTGAAGCGCGTGTCCGGCGCGTACCTCCTGATGTTCAAGGGGCGGATGATCATCCTGGCCGACACGACGGTGAACATCGATCCGACGGCCGAGGAGCTGGCGGAGATCGCGGCACTGACGGCGGAGACGGCCAGAAGGTTCAACCTCGAGCCGCGCATCGCAATGATCTCCTTCTCGAACTTCGGCTCGACCGAGCATCCGCAGTCGGAGAAGGTCCGCCAGGCGGTGCAGATCCTCAAGGACCGCCGGCCGGACCTCATCGTGGAAGGCGAGATGCAGGCCGACCTGGCCGTGGTGCCGGACATCGCCCGCGCCGACTATCCATGGAGCGGCCTGCAGGGGGACGCAAACGTGCTCGTCTTCCCCAGCCTCGACGCCGCGAATGCCGCCTACAAGCTCCTCTGGCGTCTCGGCGGGGCGGAAGCAATCGGGCCGATTCTGCAGGGGCTGTCGCGCCCGGTGCACGTGCTCCAGCGCGGCGTCGACGTGAACGACATCGTGAACATGGCGGCCATCGCCGTGATCGACGCCCAGGAGCAGGGGTAGGGACCGATGGCCGCCTGGTCTACTGGTCCGTCTGCATCGCCGTGACGATCACGCGCGGGAACGGCCACTCCTCCGGCGGCCAGTCGTTCTTGATCAGGCGCTCGTCGAACCAGACCTCGCTCGTGCCGGTCGGATCGACGTCTCCGTTGATGAGCACGGAGCCGAAGTAGCGGGCGTTGCCCTGTGAGGCGAAGTTGCCCTGGTTGTAGAAGACGCCGTTCAGAACCGGCGCGTCCTGTGTTCCGGCCCACGTGTCCATGAATCCGTCGCGGTCGTAGCCGTTCGACGTGCAGTAGGAGAACTGAGCCACGTTCGTGCAGATGCCCGATCCGTTCACGGTGGGCAGCGTGCCGGTCGTGATCTCGTCCTTCGGCCGTCGCGTGATCGTCCCGGACGGGTTTTCCCACTGCAGGAGCACCGGGTTCGGCGCGCTGGCACCGCCGCAGCAGGCGGCGGAGGGATACACGAGGTTGACGTATGGCTCGTGCGGTTCCGAACAGTTGGCGCCGGCCACGCCGTTCTCGCCCACCGTGCACCCTGGCGTGTACGGGACCGGCGCCCACGCCGTGACCGTCGTGCCGTCCGGGCGGTATCTCGTCACCTGGCTGAGGAAGAGGTCGAACTTCCCGTTGGCGTTCATCTCCTTGTAGTCCCATTTGCCGTTCGCGGCGGTACCGGGTGCCATGACATAGCCGTTGTTGCCGAGGGCGGTCCAGTTTCCGGATCCGTCGACGTCGTAGAAGCCGATGTCCTGGAACGGCTCCCCCGGGAAGTTGTAGTTGCCGTCCACGCCACGGATGCCGGTCGTCCCGAACGACGCCGCGTTGAGATAGATGAAACCGGCCATCTGCCAGGTGTTGCCGCCGCCGCTGCTCACGGAGACTGCCGGCGTGAGATTGTTCGCACCGGCGCGCTGCGGATTCTGCCCGTCCTTCGTGTCGAAGAAATAGAAGCCGGGCTTGGCTCCGGTATAGACGTTCGTCCATTCCTTGAACGTCTTGGTCGTCGTTCCGTCGCTGAAGAGGTCAGCGCTCACCCAAGTGAGATAGTAGATCCCCTCGGAGCCTTTTCCGGTCTTGGCCACCTGCTTCCAGAAGTCGTAGTCGATGCGCGGGAAGATGACCTCCTGATAGTCGAGCGGCCGGTTCTGCGTCTGAAGCTGGAACCAGTTCGAGTAGCCGGCCGTGGGCGTCGCGGTCACGCTCTGGCTGACGGCGGAATACTTGAAGGGCTGGGGCGCGGTGGTGGTGACGATGCTGTTCGTGATGGTGCCGCGCGTGCGGATCTGCACCCACGGGTCATCCACGAGCTGGCCGCTCAAAGCGGGCAGCCAGTCGACCGTCTGCCGGAAGTCGCTGGAGGTGACGTCGGTAAGCGATAGCGGGCGGGCGCGCTGCCTCCAGGAGATGCCGTCGGCGGAGGTGAACGTCGAGCCGGCGGCCGTCGTCCAGGCCGGCTCCGTCCCGCCGGCGGTGAAGGGTCCGGCCGCGCCGTTGGTCACGATGTATGCGCTGAGGCCGAGGGCCGGGGTCGTGGAGCGGGCGGTCAGGCTCGGATAGACCAGCTCGCCCGGATAGAACCTTTCGCCGGCGCGCCAGACGCGGGCGGAGTCATAGCCCTGCTCGAACGGCAGACGCGTGTAGGCATCGAGCCACGGCAGCCCGACCAGACCGCGTTTGACGAACATCGTTCCCTGGGACGTCATCTTTCCCCAGTGCACGACGACGTTGCCGCCGGTGGCGATGTTTGCGTTCGACTGAACCGGACCCTGCGGGCCGGGAAATGGAAACTCGCTCACCACCAGCGTCACGGCGCGCCGGGCGATGACCTTCGCCGTGCCCGGCGCCGCGCCGGGGGCAACCGCGGGACGGTATCGGCTGGCCGTCACCTTGATCGTGGCCAGGCCGAAGCGCTCCGGCGCCGGAGCCGCGTCATAGAAGTTCGAAACGTTGACGGCGCCTCCCGACATGGGCGGCGCGTAGATGCGGATGTCGGTGACCTGCCCCGAGTCGCCGTTTGCGAAGAGCTTCGCGTTGAAGGTGGCGAGGAAGGCTCTCCCTTCGGCCGTCGACGTATCGATCAGGACGTCCGGCGAATTCTCGGTTCCCCACAGGCGATCCACGTCCAGCGGCTTGAAGGGACGATCGCAGCAGAAGTAGGTAGCACCATTCTTGTACTTGCCGATGTTCGCCGGCGTCCCCCCGGCCGTGGAGGCGATCAGCCGGTCGCGCTTGAGCGTGTTCGCGCCGGCGGCTGGCATGAGGCCGTTGCTGGTGGCCCAGGACGGATTCTGGAACCACTCGACGACGCACTTCGCTCCCGCCTCGCCGATCGACAGCGCTTCGGCTCCGTTCCGCTCGTTGACGGAGATGGCGCTCTCCGTCTCCGAGATCGTCACGAAGGCCAGTCCCATCAGAGAGAGCGCGACCACGACGAGGAGCGTGGCGATGAGGGACGATCCCCGCGCCGCGCCCTTGCGCGCGAGGGCCGGTTTCATGGAATGCCGCACGTCGACCTCCGGTGTCATGTCGCTTCTTCCTCAGGGACAGGTATCGGGTGTCGGTGACGGCGAGGGCTCGATACGGCACGTCCGATTGGTCAGGTCGATGCCCGTCCGCCGGTAGGCCACGCAGATCGACGTGACCGGCGGGCTCGCAGACGAGATCGGGTCGCGCGAGAAAACGAGGGCGATCCAGTAATCGTCGCCTGATGTGGTCTGGTCGATCGGCACCGTCACGGTGGCCGCCCCGGTCGACGTCGTGATGTTACCGGTGGTGTCGCCGTTGACGACCTGAACCGATGGGGAGGCCGCCGGCGGCGGACCCTGGCCGAGCCTCGAGGGGAGGTAGACGTCCACCCTCGGATTCCCGTTCGTGTAGGCGTCGTTCCAACGGATGGTGACGGTGCTGACGGTCAGCGGCTCGCCGCAGACATTCTTCAGCCGGTAGAAAACGGTGCGGCTCGCGGAGTCGACGAAGCGCATGCTCGTGTCGACCGAGACCGGCAGGAGGCAGCAATTGTTCGCCACCTCGCTCAGGTAGTACGTCGCCGATTTCGTGCAGCCGTTCGCGTCCAGCAGAAGGACGCTGATCGTGGCGGTCTCGGTGCCGAGCGAGGGAATGGCGAACGAAGCGGATGTTACGTTGTCCGTCGGCGTGACCTGCACGCCGAGGGAGGTCGTGGGCCCGCTGCCGATCGAGATCTGCGCCTCGATCCTGCGGATACCGACGGTCGTGCTGACGGTGAAGTCCGCCGGCGGCTGGATGAGCCACGGCGAAGCCTGGGTGCCGGAACCTTCCACGATGGCCGTGGCGGGCGAGATGCCCATCGTCGTGGTGCCGCCGTTGAAGGCGCAGGGATAGCGCACCGCCGTGCTGAGGTCGCCCTCCGGCGAAGTGCACTGCACGGCCGCGACCTGATACTCGTAGGAATACGCCGTTCCGTCGGCGGCCGTAGTCGGCTGCGTGTCGACCCAGCTCACCGTGGCTGGATTGTCGGGCGGCGTGAACGTCGCGGTGGTTGGGTCGACCGTGACGGTGGACGGGACGGCATAGGTCGCGCGGGGAACGCCGATCTTGAGCTGCGTCCGGTGCACGACGTACTTGGCGACGTTGATCGCCTTCGGCGGCGTGGCGGTGTCCTGCTGGACCGCGGGCCAGGTGAGCGTCATCTGATGGTTCGTTCCCACGAGCGTGCCGGTGATGCCCGGCGTGCCGGGCGCCGCCGGGCGGGTCGTCGAGTCGGCGCGGCCGGTGGCCACGTTGGACGGGGCGCTGATGCCATCTGTTGCATTGTTCGACGTGTTCTGGGTGTTGAGCGTGCAGCGCTCGACCGTCTCCACGCGATAGCTGTAGTTGACGCAGTTGGCGACGGTCTTGTCGGTGAAGGTGACCTCGCCGGTGAGGACGTTCCAGCTCGGAGCGCCGACGGATGTCGTCTCGTTGATGATCGGCGTGGTCGGCCACGTCGAGTCGTACTCCGACTTCCGGTAAATGCGCCAGCCCTTGATCTCCGTCGTGGGGAGGTCGGCCGGAGCCGTGCCGGAGAGGCAGGTAATGCTGCCCGAGGCCGTGGTGGTCGGTGCCTGCCATGTCAGGTTGATCGCGCTGCCGCCCGGTTCCGGTGTGGCGGTGAGACCGCCCGGTGCGTTCGGTTTCGTGGCATTGGCGGCCGAGTACGGTCCCATCGGTGCGGAGATCGAGGCGCCGTAGCTGTTGATCGCCTCCACCGCGAAGTAGTAGCTGGCCGAAGGATCGGGAAGCGTCACGTAGCCGTAGAGCACGTTGCCCGAATACTGGATGTTGCCGAACCCGCTCGCCGTGCTGGTGTCGTAAAGAATCGCGTACTGGTCGGGCGCGCCGGTGGAGGAGCTCGCGATCGGCGCCTCCCACTCGATGTAGACCACGCCGCAGTAGCCGTAGCAGACGCGCGTGATCCGCGGCTGGCCGGGCGCCTTGTACTCCTGCTCCTTTGCGCCGCGGCGGCCGTAGTTACGGGGCACGACGAGGGTGTCCAGGCGGTACTTGCGGTAGCGCGGCGCGATCGGATCGGTCAGGTCGACCGTGACGGCCTCCGGCTGCTCGTTCATGCCGACGAGCGACACGCGGATCGACTGCACCTTCGACCGGATCAGGCGATGGATTTCGCTGATCGTGGCCGGCGTGGCCGGGTCGTAGGCGCCGAGGCCGCCGACCGCCGTGGCGTAGCTCGCGGCGGGGATCGTCGCCGGAGTGCTGGCCAGGTCGGTGAGCAACTTCGTTCCGGTTGCGTCCTCGTAATACTGGAAGCGGATGCTCCGGACGTCCTTCGCCACCGGCACGCGGATGAGCGATCCGTCGTTGGCGAGCGTGATCCGCTCCAGCGTGTAGGGCGGGTTCGCGTTCGAGAAGTCGACGCCGGGAATTCTCACCAGCGACTCCGCGGCGCCCCCGGCGCCGGGGTACGCCCTCCGCGGCACGCTGATGTCCGCGTAGAACTGGATCGAGTCGGTGTTCTTCGAGGGATCGTTGGAGACGAGGGCGAACGTGACGATCTCGTCGTTGCCGGTCGTCACGACGGGGAACTGCGTGCTCTGGTATGCCGTTTCGCGGCCGTTGTCGCAGTTGTCGGTGACGGTCGCGCTGCAGGGGGTCGACTCCGCCTCGTAGTCGAAGTTGCCGCGGATGGTGATGGCCGACGCGCCGATGAACTCGATCTGCTCGTCCGGCTGCTGGAACTGCCCGGCCGAGCTCGGCGTGCCGTCGCGGTCGAAGTCGAAGCCGGTCATGCGCAGGTCGGCCACGACTTTCTCGAACGGCACGCGCGTGCTCTGCTGCATGTTGGCCGCTTCCAGGCCGCGCTTGAACGTGGTGCTGCCGCGCTCGTACATCGTCAGGGCGGCCACGATCACGATGGCCATGATGGCGGTGGCGACGAGCGCCTCGACGAGCGAGACGCCGCGCTGTTGTGATGAGGGGGTGATCATCCGTGAGCTCCTCATGGCCTCTGCGTCTTGGCCGTGTCCATGACCAGCGATCGTTTGCGCTGGGCCTCGTTCCAGCGGACGATCACGCGCATGCGCAGGATCTGAGCGGTGGCTCGTCCGGAAGCGTTGAGAATCGGCGACTGGGGCGATCGGGGCATGATCACCAGCACGATCGAGCCGCTTTGCAGGCCGCGGTTGTTGCTGAGCTGCGTGCGCCAGTTGGTGAGCAACCCGGACCCGCCAGCCGGCGTCGCCTCGTTGCCGATGTCTGCCGGCGGGTTGGTCACCGCCGTGGCGTCGGTCGAACGGATCATGGCGTCGGTGTACGTGACGCCGTCCACGACGTACGTGCCGAGCGCCGGGCTGTTGGCAGAATTGATGGCGAACGCGTCGTAAATGCCCTGCACCGTCAGGCTGGAGAGATCTTCCCCGGCGTGTGTGGCCAGCGCGACGGACTGCGTCATTTCTTTGCCGCTGTAGATGTTCGCCCGGCTGATGGCGAACAGCGTCATCACGGACAGGACCGTGACGCCGAGAATGGTCATGGAGATGAGCGTCTCGATCAGGCTGAAGCCCGCCGCCGCTCCGCGCCGTGTGTACATCATCGGCTGCATCATACGTGGCTCCTGGCTACGCTGATCTGCCCGGTCGAGGTGTGGGAGAGCGTGTAGCGGTTCCACTGGACCGCGGAAGTGGGGATCTGGATCACCACGTCGCCCGAGGAGAGCGTGCCGTCGGCCTTCGCCAGGGAGCCGTTAGGGAAAAACAGGACGTCCGGTGCCGGGAGGCCGCCTTCATCCTCGAATGTGGTGGAAACGAAGTAGACGTCGCCGCCCAGGGTGCGCTGCGGGCCGGAAGGCTCCCACGTCGCGCCTTTGTCGAGGGAGAGGTAAGCCTGATAGGTGCGGCCCGTCGGTCCGGTCGTGAACTCGATGCGGCCGCGCGCCATCTGCGACACGCACGTCTGGCGAAGCTGCCGCACGTCGCCCATCCACTGCCGCGCCGCGGCCCGGATCTGACTGGCGCGGCCCATGTTGCGCAGCATCGGCAGCGCGAACATCGAAGCGATGCCGATCATCGCGACGACAATGAGGAGCTCGACCATCGAAAAACCGCTATCCGGCCGGTGTTTTCTGATCCGCATCTCTTTGCCTCACTCGAATGGACTATTCCCGTGATACCAGTGTGCCTGATCTGGATGGAAGGAACGAGCGGGACCGCGCGCTTTGTTCCGGGCTCGAGGACGAGCGGGCCCGCGCGCTCGTGGCGGGCCGTCCATGCGCAAACGGCAGGCCGAATCCGACGGCCCGGCGCAACGGCGTGTTTTCAGTGGTTTACGCGGCGGGAGGCGAGAAGACCGAAGTTCGAAATCCGGATTTTCCGTCCGGGAACTGGACGGACTTGCCTCTCATGGATTCGGGACGAGGCACGTCCGGACCAGCGCGCTGAGCGCCCCGATGTCGAACGGCTTGGGCAGGAACGCGCAGATGCCCTTGTCCACCACGTTGGCGATCTCCGGGTCGCGGTTCGCGCTGACGATGATCACCGGGATGCGCCGCAGCACGGGGTCGGTCTGCCGTTCGCGCAGGACGTCCCAGCCGGAGAGGATGGGCATCATCAGGTCGAGCACCACCACGTCCGGCTGCTCGCCGCGCATCATGTCGAGCGCGTCGCGCCCGTTCGGCGCCTCGAGGAACTCGTAGGTGCCATCGCGCCTGAGCGCGGCGATGATCATCTTCCGGATCCCCGGGTCGTCATCCACCACGAGCACCCGGAAGAGGCGGGAGGTGTCCTGTTGTGCGCTGCTCAATTGCTGAATTCCGCGGCGCATTCTATCCACGGGCGCGCCTCAATCGGAAGCATTCTCCCCCTCGTGTCGTTAACGCGTTCCTGATCATGAAGATCGCCGTGGCCATGTCGGGCGGGGTCGATTCGTCCACCGCCGCATACCTGCTCAAGTCGGCCGGGCACGACGTGGTCGGGCTGTCGATGCAGATGTACGACAACCTGCGCAACGCCGACTCGACCTACGGCGGCTGCTGCACCATCGACGATCTGTCCGACGCGCGCCGCGTGGCCTGGAAGCTCGACATCCCGCACTTCACGCTCAACCTCGAGCGTAACTTCCACGAGAAGGTCATCGCCCCGTTCGTTGCCGGCTATCTCTCCGGCACCACGCCGTCGCCGTGCGTGCTCTGCAACACGCACGTGAAGTTCGATCTCTTCCACCAGAAGGCGCAGGCCATCGGCGCGGAGAAGATCGCCACCGGCCACTACGCGCGCATCGTCGCCGACGACGGCGGCCGCTTCGAGCTGCGCAAGGCCCGCGACCTGATGAAGGACCAGACGTACTTTTTGTTCGAGCTCTCCCAGGAGCAGCTCCGCGACGCGCTCTTCCCCCTGGGCGACCTGACCAAGCCGGAGGTGCGCAACCTGGCGGAGGAGGGAGGGCTCGTCGTTGCGCGGAAGAAGGAGTCGTACGAGATCTGCTTCGTGCCCCAGACGGACGGCTACGCCGCGATCGTGGAGCGCGAGGCGGGCATCGCCCCGGGCGAGGGGGCGGGCGAGATCGTCGACCACGACGGCAACGTCGTCGGGCAGCATGACGGCTACTACAAGTTCACCATCGGCCAGCGCCGCGGCCTGCAGGTCGGCGGCACGCCGGACCGG
>DATEOX010000173.1:0-10196 GCA_035273585.1 Thermoanaerobaculia bacterium | reverse complement strand
GGATGTTCCGCCGATCCCGGGCGGCACAGCCTCGCCGGCACGTTGTTCCACGCCGCGCTTCCTGCCGTGGCGGGCTTCAGCAGTCCGCGCGCGTGGGCCTACGCGCTCCTCGGGATCGAGCAGTACCTGCACGCGTTCGAGGGCGATCGAAGCGTGCAGGTCGCGGGGCGGGCCATCGGAGAGCGGCTGCTCGCGCTGTTTCGCGTCAGCGACCAGCCGGAGTGGCCGTGGTGCGAGAGCCGCGTCACGTATTGCAACGCGCGGCTGCCGCAGGCTCTCATCGCCACCGGTGCATGGAGCGGAGACCGGGCCATGTCGGAGACCGGCGCCCGTTCCCTGGAATGGCTGATGTCCATCCAGCGCACGCCGGACGGATACTTCGCTCCCATCGGAACCAACGGCTTCTTCGACCGCGGCATGACCGCCGCGGTGTTCGATCAGCAGCCGGTCGAGGCCTGCGCCACGGTATCCGCCTGCATGCTGGCCTTCCGAACGACGGGCGAGCATCGCTGGACCGAGCACGCGCGCAGCGCCTTTACCTGGTTCCTGGGCCAGAACCAGTTGCAGCAGCCGCTCTACGACCCGCTCTCCGGCGGTTGCCGCGACGGGCTGCACGCAGACCGGATGAACGAGAACGAAGGAGCCGAATCGACTCTCTCGTTCCTCCTCGCGCTGATGGACATGCGCGCCGACGAAGTCCGGTGGAACGCGATGCAGATTCCGGTTGCCGAGCCGCGAGAGGTGCTGATGGCCATGAGCGTGACACCCGCGCGATGAGGGAGAAACAGCGGTACGAAACACTCTTCCACCGCAGCGGCAGGAACCCGATCCTCACGGCCGACGACTGGCCTTATCCAGTGCACACCGTCTTCAACGCCGGAGCGACCCTGCTGCCGGACGGCACCACGCTGCTGCTCTGCAGGGTCGAGGATCGCCGCGGACACTCGCACCTCTGCGCGGCGCGCTCGGCCGATGGCGTGGGCGGGTGGATCATCGATCCGGAGCCGACGCTGCGTCCCGATCCGGAGAACCATCCGGAAGAGTTGTGGGGCATCGAGGATCCGCGAATCACGTTCATGGCGGAGCTCGGCAGGTACGCCATCGCGTATACGGCCTTCGGTCGAGGGGGTCCAGGCGTTTCGCTGGCGCTGACCGAGGATTTCATTCGGTTCGAGCGCTGCGGCCTGGTCATGCAACCGGACGACAAGGACGCCGCGCTGCTCCCGCGCCGCATCGACGGCATGTTCGCGCTCGTGCATCGTCCCATCGCCGACTCCGGAGCGCACGTCTGGATCTCCTACTCGCCCGACCTCCGGAGCTGGGGCGGCCACCGGATGATGCTGCAGGCCCGGCGCGGCGGCTGGTGGGATGCGAACAAGGTCGGGCTCTCGCCGCCGCTGATCGAGACGGAACGAGGGTGGCTCATGGTCTATCACGGCGTGCGCCACAACGCCGCGGGCGCTCTCTATCGACTGGGCGTGGCGCTGTTCGACCTCGAACAGCCGGACCGGCTCCTGCTGCGCGGCGACGAGTGGATCTTCGGACCGGAAGCGCCCTACGAGACCGCCGGCGACGTCGCCAACGTCGCGTTTCCATGCGGCTACACGATTGCCACCGACGGCGACACTCTGAACCTCTACTACGGCGCCGCCGATACGTCCATCGCCATGGCCACCGGAAGTATCCGCGCGATCCTGGGGTGGCTGGACCGCCACGCGAGCGCGTGAGGTCCTGCGGCAAGCGATCGCCTACCACCGCGGTTCGGCGCGCCCGGGCGTCCTACCAGCAACCAGCAACTGTCTTCCTAACACCCCTTGACAACCCAACCCACCGAACCTAACTTAACACTGTTAAGTAACGGAGGCACGTTTGGGACCGAGAGAACGTCGAGAGCGCGAACGCGAGGAAGTCAGGACCCGGATCCTCGACGCGGCCCGCGAGCTGTTCGCCAACGAGGGCTTCGAGGCCGTCACGATGCGCCGCATCGCCGACCGCATCGAGTACTCCCCCACCGCCATCTACTTCCACTTCCGGGACAAGGAAGCACTCCTCAAAGAACTGTGCGACAACGACTTCGGCGCGCTGGCGCACCAGTTCGAGGGCATCGCCCAGATCCCCGACACGATCGAGCGCCTCCGCCGGACGGGCTATGCCTACGCCCAGTTCGGCATCGAGCACCCCAACCACTACCGGCTGATGTTCATGACCCCCCACCCTCCCATCGACCCCGCCGAGCAGGAGCTGGAGAAGGGCAACCCGGAGGAGGACGCCTACGCTTTCCTCAGGGTCATCGTCACGGAGGCCATCGCCACCGGCCGCTTCCGCGACGGCCTCGGCGATGCCGACCTCCTCGCCCAGACGATCTGGGCGGCGATGCACGGCGTCATCTCGCTGCAGATCGCCAAGTGCAACGACGACTGGGTCGACTGGCGCCCGCTCGAGGCCCGCACCAAAGCGATGGTCGACATGATCGTCGATGGACTCACGAGGTAAATCATGGCCGTCGATCTCGCAACCAAGAGCCTCCTCCACGACAAGCTGCGCTTCCTCATCACCGTCTCGGGCGTGGCCTTCGCCGTGACCCTCGTCTTCGTCCAGGTCGGCCTCTTCCTCGGGCTGATGGACAACGCCTCGCTGACCATCGAGAAGATCCCGGCCGACCTCTGGGTGACCTCGCACAACACGCCGAACATCGACTTCGCCCACACCTTCCCGGAGACGTACGTGAACCGGGTCCGCTCCATCCCGGGCGTGGAGCGCGCGGACAACCTCATCGTCTGGTTCATGAACGTGAACCTGCCGAACGGCGCCGTGGAGGGCACCGAGGTGTACGCGATGGAGGACTTCCCGCGCTGGTCGTTCCCTTGGAACGTGGCGGAGGGGAACCTCGAGGATCTGCGCCGCGGCAACTACTTCTTCCTCGACGACTCGGCCAAGAAGCGCTACGGCGAGTTCGAGGTGGGCGAGCATCGGGAGATCCTCGGCCGGCGGCTGAAGATCATCGGCCGGACGGTCGACGCAAAGTCGTTCACCACCACGCCGCTCACCTTTCTCGACTACCGCCTCGCGCAGAGCCTCAACCCGAGCGATCTGCGCGGCAACACGACGTACATCCTGGTCAAGCTCGCGCCGGGCGCCGACGGGGAAGCGATCCGCCGCGAGATCCAGAAGCGGCTGCCGTACAACGACGTCTTCACGAAGTCCGAGTTCGCCAGCCGCTCGCGCTCGTACTGGGTCGAGTCGACGGGCCTCGGGCTGAACATGTACCTGACGGTCTTCCTCGGCTGCCTGGTGGGCATCGTGGTCGTGGCCCAGACGCTCTACACCTCGACCATGGAGCACATCAAGGAGTTCGGCACGGTGAAGGCCATCGGCGGCGGCAACGCCGACATCTACTCGATTCTCGGCAAGCAGGCGGCCATCGCCGCGGTCTTCGGCTTCGCCCTCGGGGCGCTGATGGCGTACGCGATCCGGCCGCTCATCTACAAGATCGATCTCAAGCTCGTGATCCCCATGCAGTTCTCCGTCATCGTCTTCTTCGGCTCGATCGTCCTCTGCCTCGCGGCGGCGATGATCTCTTTCCGCAAGGTCGCGTCCATCGATCCGGCACTGGTATTCAGAACATGAGCCGGCACGGCCGGCTCCGTTGGTTGGCCAAGCCTTCACGAGGTTCAGCGCAAAACGTTCCGGAGTCAGCATGAGAATCCTGCACGCATCCAACATCGAAAAGCACTTCACCGAGGGGAAGGAGAGCGTCGCGGTGCTGCGCGGCATCGACTTCGACGTGAACCGCGGCGAGATCGTCTCCCTGGAAGGCCCCTCCGGCTCGGGCAAGACGACCTTCCTCTCCATCCTCGGCTGCATCCTCACGCCATCGAAGGGGCAGGTGGTGATCGACGGCACGATGGCGACGCCGAAGTCGCTGAACGACATCCGCAAGCGCTCCCTCGGCTTCGTCTTTCAGCAGTTCAACCTCTTCCCGTCGCTGAGCGCCGCGGAGAACGTCGAGTACGCGCTGAACGTGAAGGGGATGAAGGGCGGGGCGGCGCGGGCGGAGGCGGAGCGCGTGATCGAAGCCGTCGGCCTGACCGACCGGAAGCACTTCCTGCCGCGCGATCTCTCCGGCGGGCAGAAGCAGCGCGTGGCGATTGCGCGGGCGCTGGCCGGCAGCGCGCCGATCCTCCTCGCGGACGAGCCGACGGCGAACCTCGACTCCGTAGTCGGCGCGCAGGTGCTGGAAATGTTCCGCGCGCTGGCCAAGAAAGAGAACCGCGCGCTCGTCATCGTCACTCATGACCCGAAGGTCCGCAGCGTGGCGGACCGCGTGGTGAAGATTCAGGACGGTCTGCTGGCCGCATAAAGGAGTCATCCATGAAGCGTCTGCTCTTCCCCCTCATCGGCATCGTGATCCTGGTCGTGACCGTGACGCAGGTGAAGGCCTCGCGTCAGAACAAGCCCGCTCCGGCCGCGCCCGCCGCGCCCGTGGCGGCGAACATCATGGCCGAGGGGCGGGTGGTGACGTATCCCGGCTCGCAGGTGACGGTCGGCAGCGACGTGGCCGGCACCATCGAAAGCATCCGCGTCGAAGAGAAGGACGTCGTGCGCAAGGGCGACGTGCTCGCCGTCGTGCGCGCGGACGACACCCGCGCCGCGCTCGCCGAGGCGCGCTCGCGGGTGGGCGAGGCCGACGCGGACATCCGCCTCTTCGAGCTCGAGAGCGAGCGGGCCCAGCGCCTCTTCCGCGAGGACGTCGGCTCGAAGCAGGCGTGGGAGAAGGCCGAGCGCGACATCGACGCGGCCCGCGCGCGCCGCGCGTCCGCGGTGGCCGAGGTGCGGCGGCTGGAGGCCGTGGTGGCCAAGACGGTGATCAAGGCGCCGATCGACGGCGTGGTCATCACCCGGGACATCCATCCCGGCGAAGCCATCGAGAGCGGCGCGCCGGTCGTGACGATCGCCGACCTGACGAAGACGCGCATCGAGGCCGAGGTGGACGAGTTCGACGCCGCGCGCGTGGCGCTCGGTGCCAACGCGTCGATCGCCGCGGAGGGGTTCGATGGGCAGAAGTGGCGCGGCACGATCGAGGAGATCCCGGATTCCGTGACCAGCCGCCGCCTCAAGCCGCAGGACGCGGCCAAGCCGATCGACACGCGGGTGCTGCTGGTGAAGATCGCGCTGGCGGAGGCCGCGCCGCTGAAGCTCGGCCAGAGGGTGGAAGTGCAGATCGCGACGCGGTGAGGCTAGCTGTGTCATCCTGAGGCGCGGAGACGCCGAAGGATCCGTACCGATCCCGGGCTGCGCCTGAAGGTGCGGATCCTTCGCTGTCTGCGCAGCTCAGGATGACACCGCAGGGACAGCTCGAGATCCTCAACCAGATCGCGCGCATCGCCACGCTCGACCTCGAGCTGCGCCCGATGATGCAGCGCATCACGGACGCGCTGGCCAACAAGTTCGGCTGGGAGTTCGTGGCCCTGGTGATGGTCGACATGGCGCGCAAGGTCTTCGTCTGCGAGGCCGTCACCACCTCCCGCCCCACCGAGATCTATGCCGGCTACTCCCGCCCCCTCGGCAGCGGCGTGGTCGGGGAGGTCGCGACGACGGCGAAGCCGATCCTCCTCGACGACGTCCGCACCTACCCCGGCTACGTGGAGACGATGCGCGGCACGCAGTCGGAGCTCTGCGTGCCGGTGATGCACCGCGGCCAGCTGGTGGCCATCCTCAACCTGGAGAGCACCCGGCTGCGCGCCTTCCACGACGAGCCGCCGCTGCTGATGACCGTGGCCGAGCAGATCGCCGGGGCCATCGCCAGCGCCCGCGCCTACGACGAGCTGAAGCAGCGGGCGAAGCTGATGGAGATGATGAGCGAGGTCTCGCGCACGGCGCTCGAGGCGCCCGACCTGCGCGACCTGCTGGCCCGGATCGTCCGCTACGTGCACGAGCGCTTCCCCATCGGACGGGCGGCCATCCTGCTCGTGGAGGGCGAGGCGCGGAAGCCGGTCGAGGCGGCGAACGCGGGCCTGCCGCCCGGCTCCGGCGCGGCCCAGCTCGTGGTCCCCATCCGCTTTCACCAGGAGGTCCTCGGCGCGCTGCGGCTGGAGAGCAGCGCGGACGACGCCTTCTCCTCGACGAACGTGCTCGCGTTCGAGATGTTCGCCAGCCAGGTGGCGGGCGCCATCCGCCTGGCATCGATGAACCGGCTGCTCGACCAGCGCTCGCGCGACCTCGAGGAGGCGAACGCGCATCTCTCCCGGGCCATCGAGACGCTGCACCGCATCTCCACCATCGACGGCCTGACCGGCACGGCCAACCGCCGGCACTTCGACGACATGTTCTCGCTGGAGTGGCGCCGCGCCGCGCGGTCCCGCGCCCCGCTCTCGCTGCTGATGATCGACATCGACAACTTCAAGAGCTACAACGACCGCCTCGGACATCAGGCCGGCGATGACTGCCTGCGCAGCGTGGCGGAGGTGCTGCGCTCCTCGGTCCACCGCGCGGCGGACCTCGTGGCCCGCTACGGCGGCGAGGAGTTCGCCGTCCTCCTGCCGGAGACGGACGCCGAGCGCGCGGCGATGATGGCCGAGCGGCTGCGCGAGCAGGTGGAGCAGACCTGCGCGGCGACCATCAGCGTCGGCGCCGCGACGACCCAACCTTCGCGTGACGCGGTGGATACGGAGGAGCTGATCCGCCGCGCGGACTCGGCGCTGTACGAGGCGAAGCGGGGCGGCCGGAATCGGGTGGCCGCGGGTTAGCGGTGCGCCGCGGACGCTCCTCGCCCACCGCCGGCACCACCTCCACCCCGTCGTCGCCGCGCCGTCCCGCGCCGCCGCGGCGCGCCTTCTCCATCGTCATCAGGAAGCCGAACGCCGGGTCCTTGAACTGCAGGTGGCGCAGCACGTTCCAGTGCCGCCGCACGTACTGCTGCAGGAAGTCGAGGACGTGCCCGAGGCTGATGATGCGGCAGGGCGGAACGGCGGCGCCTGGCGGGAACGCGCCGAACGCGATGAGGCGGACGACGTAGCCGGACGGCAGCCCGGCCGTGCCGGTGTCGAGCAGCTCGCTGACCACCCGGTCCTCGTCGCCGCTGTTGCCGAAGCGGCCGATCACGGCCTTGAGCACCTGCGGGTCGCGGATGCCGGTGTTGATCCCCACCCGCCCTTCCTTCACCTCGCCGATGATCATGTCGATGGTGTCGGGAGCGACGCCGAGGCCGGCATCGAGGTCGCTGATGTCGAGTCCTTGCGGCGTCTTGCGACCGGTCGAGAGCGGCAGGCCCGTGGGGAAGCGGAAGGCGAGCACGTCGATGTCGGTGATGGTGCGGAACCCGTTGCGCCCCGCGCCGGCGATGATCGGATACTCGGCCGAGGTGAAGTAGCCGTTGAGCTGGAGGTACGCCTGCACGAGCGAGACGGCATGATCCATAGGCGGGCATGATCGCATGACGGGAGAGCGCCGGAGCGCTCCCCCGTCGACGACATGGACTACGGCGTCTGCGGCGCGAGCGCGAACGCCCCGTGGTCGAAGGCGTTCAGATTGCCGGGGCCGCCCCAGCCGTCGGTCGCCGTCGAGACGACGCTGAGCGCCTCGGAGAACGCCGCCGCCGGGCAGGTGGGCCCGAGCAGGGCCGACACCGGCACGCCCGGCGAGACCGAGGTGTAGGTGCCGGCGGAATGGCTGTATCCCGCCACCGGAGCGCCGACCGGCGTGTGGGCCGGCACATTGATGCCGCCGCCGACCGGATTGCCCGGCCCCTTGGTCACGTCGAACGAGAGCTCGGCGTGGTTGTTCGGGTGGCTGGCCCGGAACGACAGCCGGACGTTCTGCGACACCGACGTGTACTTGTAGAAGCCGCAGTTCGCGTCGACGTCCAGGCCCGCCGCGCTGAGCGGGAGGATCTCCGCCGTGCAGCGGTTGTTGTCCACCTGCAGGATGAAGCGCAGGCCGACGACGTGGCCGCCATCGATGACCTGGTAGGCCGTCGCCGGAACCGCCGTGTAGTTCAGCGGCAGCGGCGCGGGGACCGTGGGATCGACGACCTTCCCCTGGATGCCCGCCACGTCCCAGTTGATGCGCGTGCCGGCCGCGTCGAAGAGCTCCAGCAGCAGCTCGAAGCGCGCGGCGGTGAAGCCGATCAACGACTGGGTGGGGAACGTCTCCGAGGCGAGGTCGCGATGCGCGTCGCCGATCTGCCAGGTGGTCAGCGCGCTGCCGACCGTGGGCGGATTGAGCGGCTGCACGGCGATCAGTCCGCCGGCCGGCGCATCGACCGGGCCGAGCCGCTCGGCGGTGAACTCCGTCGGCAGGGTCGGATCCGAATGCTCGATCATGTACTGCCGGAAGACCGGTGCATCGAGCCGGGCCGGCACCTCGCCGCTGGTCAGGTTGCGGTACGTCCAGCGGTAGTAGAACTGCGTCGGGCGGGTGCGCATCGCCGCGCCGAAGTTGATGCGCGGCTCGAGCGTGCCGGCGAACGGACGGCCGTTGATCAGCCCCGTCGCCTGGTCCACCTGCGAGATGTTCACGTCATTGCCGATGGTCGTGACCACCACCACCGAGCCGGGGAAGAGCGGCTCGTGTTTGCAGTACGGCACGCGGTCGTCCGTGACGCGGATCGTCACGTTCGTGCCGCACTGGTAGTCCCAGTGCACGTGGCAGTGGATGGGCGGGCGGTAGACCGTCTGCCAGACGCCGCCGATCTGGTACTCGACCCAGAAGTAAAGGTCCGGCCGGTCGCCGGCGCAGAGGTAGGCGTAGAGGTGCGAGAAGCGGCCGTTCTCGTCGGTCTCCACGACCGCGATCTCCTCGGTCCGGACGAAGAACCAGGGGAACCAGCAGAGCAGCGGCGTGAGGAAGCGCTTCTGGGCCACGAGCGCCTGGCGCAGGGCGATGGGCGACTGCGTGGAGAGGGAGAGCATCACCTCCTGGGGCAACTGCTTGACCGCGTCCTGCAGCGAGATGGCCGGCGTCGGCTTGATGGCCGCGAGGCGCGGCAGGTTGGCGATCTGGTCGAGTTGGAGCGGGCCCGGGTCGGGCTCGGGGAACGGCCCCGGGATCGGCTTGCGGATGATCGGCGGGATGATGGGCGGGATGCGGGTGAGGTTGAAGATCTCGTCCCGTACCCGGAAGATCGTGTCGATCGGGATCCGGTCGATGAGGATCCACCAGGGGTCGACCTCCATGATGTGCACCCGCGCCTTGCATACCGGATAATCGACGGTAATACTTCCGGACGTCACCGGCCGGACGACCGTTCCGTTGATCACGCAGAAGCACCATTTCCAGAAGTCGATGAGGCTCTTGGAGAGCACCGCACTCGCACGCGCTTTGAGTGGCACCTCAACCGCGCGTTGGCGCTCCAGTGCAGTCAGCGTGGGCTGTTCCCGGCCGGTGACGTCCTGCGGCGGAGCGGGGGCGATGAACGCGCGGACGGCGCCCCCCTTTTCCAGCGTCGCGGCGTCGAATGTGCCGTCCCGCAACGGCGCGCTCCCCGCCGGCTTCCCTTCCGCATCGACGCCGAAGGCCATGAGCTGAAGCTCCTTCGGCGGCGGCTCCTCGAACTTGACGTTGATCGTGGATAGTCTCGGATCTTTCGATGTGGCCATATGGGCCTCCTTCACGTGCGTAGTGAGGGAGGCGCCGAATGCGTTACAGCATCACTTCCGCTCCACTCGCAGGCCGCCTTCATCGAGCCAGGCCCGCGCCCGCGGGTCGCCGAGGAGCCATGCGTCGAGGAAGTTGGTGACGATCGTGGCGATCTCCTCGTGATGCGGATCGGCCGCCGCGGAGAACATGTCGTGGTTCACTCCTTCGAGGGTGACGAGGTACTGATGCGGCGCGTGCGTCTCTTCGAACGGGATGCGCCGGTCAGAGGGGAAGGTGCGGTAGATGAGCGAGGTGTCGCAGGTGCCGGTCATGTGCAGGATGGGCACGGCCAGCGCGTCGTAGCCGCCGGGCGGCACGACTCCGGGCAGCTTGGGCATCGAGATGGCGACGCCGACCTTCACCCGCTCGTCCCGCAGCGTGCCGTCGGTCATGCGCATGCCGACCAACGCGAGCACGGTGAAGGCGCCCGCGGAGTGCCCGAGGGCGGCCACGCGCGTGAGGTCGGCATCGGGCCGCGCGCCCAGTTGGTCGAGGACGAACGAGACGTCGCGCGGCCGGTCGACCCAGTTCTGCTTCTCCTTCGTGGCGCGGTAGAGATG
>DATEOX010000172.1:0-3346 GCA_035273585.1 Thermoanaerobaculia bacterium | reverse complement strand
CGCCGGAGCCGGCGCCGATCGCGCCTCCGCCGCACGTTGCGACCGAGCTGCGCACGGACGAGATCCACTTCGAGCCGGGCTCGGCCCGCCTGACGAACATCGCCAAGGCCATCCTGGACGACGTCGCCCTGCGCATGAAGCAGGAGCCGACCTCGACCGCGCTGGTCATCGGCTACACGGATGACCGCGAGGCGACCGGTCCGAATCAGGATCTCGACCGCCGCCGTGCCGAGGCCGTGCGCGACTACCTCGTGACGCGGCATGGCATCGACCCGACTCGCATCACCGTCGAAGGCCGCGACGCCCGCGAGCCGGTCGGCGACAACAGCACCGCGGAAGGACGCCTGCGCAACCGGCGCGTCGTCATCCGTCTGGTGATCCCGTAAACCGCAACAAGCGCTGTCTCTCGAACGCCCCGCCTCGTGCGGGGCGTTCTTTTTGCTGAGGCCCTGCCCATGAAACGCATCGCCCTGACCCTGATCACGCTCCTCGTCTGTGCCTGCGCCAGCGCCCCTCCGGCGCGGCAGCCCGCGCAGCAGGCCCAGCCCGCCCGCTCGCCGAACGCGCTCACCCCGGTGTCGAAGCAGCTTCCCATCGAGGACCCGGTCATCCGCGTCGGCCTGCTCAGCGACCAGCCGAACATCACCTTCCCCCGCATCGAGGGCGGCTACTACGTCGTGGCCGGTGGCAACACGCAGCTCATCCGCCGCGGCTTCACCGATACCGCGCCGCTGGCCAACTCCTCGGTCGTTCGCTACGCCGTGCAGGTCGCCTCGATCAGCGACATCGAGAGCGTCCGGCCGTTCGTGGAGAAGCTGCGGACCGAGACCGGCCAACGGGTGGACACGACGTTCGACCCTTCCGCGTCGAACGGCGGGATGTACCGCATCCTGGCCGGCGACTTCGAGTCGTCCGCCGCCGCGAACCCGCTGCGCGCGGACCTCACCCAGCGCGGCTACGGCAAGGACATGCTCGTCGTGCGCCGCCCGTCCGACCAGCCGTTCGAGAAGCGCCACCAGCTCACCGACGACGAGGGCGACCGGTACACCATCACCGCCGATGAGATCTCGGTGATGCCCGCCTCGCGCGAGACGATCATGATCGGCGAGAAGCCGTACCGCACCTCGGCCGTGGTCCGCATCAACGCCCGCGGCACCTTCAACATCATCAATGCTCTGAACATGGAAGACTACCTGCGCGGCGTCGTCCCGGCCGAGATGGGCCCGAAGATCTACGACGAGGTGGAGGGGCTGAAGGCCCAGGCCATCGCCGCCCGGACGTACGCCGTGAGAAACATGGGCCAGTTCCGCAACGAGGGCTACGACATCTGCCCCGGCCCGGCGTGCCAGGCCTACCTCGGCGCGGGCGGGGAGGCGGCGCTGAGCGACCAGGCGGTGAAGGAGACCCGCGGCCTGATCGCGACGTACGAGGGCAAGCCGATCGACGCGCTCTACACCGCCACGTGCGGCGGAGAGACGTCGGACGTGGGGACGATGTTCCCCGGCCGCAACGAGCCGTATCTCAAGCGCGCCCGTTGCGTGGAGATGGAGATGACCTCCATCGCCGGCCGCTCCGACAGCCAGCTCCTCTCCGAGCCGCAGGTGAACGCGCGCGTCTTCGCCGCGGCCGCCGGACTGCCGGACAGCGGCGCGAGCTGGAGCGCGCGCGACGTGACCGCCGCCACCGAAGCCACGCTGCGCATCCTCGGCGAGAGCGCGCCGGCGGGCGTCGCCGCTCCCGTCTCCTCCCGCCGGGGCGATGTGCTGCGCTACCTCGCCGCGACCTTCCTCCTCGACCGCAACGGCCGCGCGCTGACCATCCCCGAGGACCGGCAGTACTTCTTCCCCCAGACACCGGGGGTGGAGACGGCGCCGGAGTACCTCGCCGCGGCGTTCCTCATCAAGTACGGCATCCTGCCGGCGCAGACCATCGACCGGATCGACCTCTTCGCGGCCATGCCCCGCGAGGAGCTCTACGGCCTCCTCGGCTCGTGGCTGCGCGAGCACGACGCGCTGCGCGAGGCGACCGGCAAGATCTCCGCGGTCAGCGGGCGGACCATCACCCTGAAGATCGAGGGGAAGAACACGAACTTCGCCCTGCCGGCGGGCATCCCGGTCTTCCGCCGCATCCAGGACCGCTACCAGGAGTACGCCAGCGTGCCGGTGATGATCGGCGACCGGGCCTTCCTGCAGCGCGACCAGCAGAACGCCGTCATCGCGCTGATCGTGCAGGCCAACTACGACGGCGCGGCGTTCGACCGCACTTCGAGCTTCTCGAACTGGACGCGCACTTACCGCGCGGAGGAGCTGGTGAAGTCGATCAACGCGCGCAATCCGATCCAGGAGCTGCAGGGGCTCCGGCCGGTGACCATCGACGAGTCGCAGCGCATCGCGGAGCTGGAGGTGACGGCCGAGGGCGGCCGGACGTTCATGCTTCGCGGCCTGCCCGTGCGCTGGTCGCTGAACGTGCCGGACAACCTGTTCGTCATCGAGAAGGGGAAGGACCCGGACGGCGTCGACCGCTATACGTTCTACGGCAAGGGCTGGGGCCACGGCATCGGCATGTGCCAGGTCGGCGCGTACGGCATGGCCTTCCGCGGCTGGACGTACGACCAGATCCTGAAGCGGTACTACACGGGGATCGAGATCACGAAGATGCAGTAAATGTAGGGCCGGCTCTCCAGCCGGCCCAGCATTTTCAAGGCTCGCTTCCCAGCACCAGCGTCGCGAGGGCCACCGCCACCCGCCGGTCGATCGCGCCCGACACTTCGAGCATGTCGCCCGCCCGCCGGTGAATCCATCCGGCGGGCTGGCCGTCCCAGGCGACGCGCAGGTTCGTCTGGAAGCGCCGGTCGAATTTGCCGAGGACCTTGCGCACGATGGCGCCGCCGAACGACTCCTCGACGGCGTGGCCCACCTCCCGCCCGTCCGCGGGGCTGATGACCGTCCAGCGGTTGCGTCCGAGGCGGGAGAAGGCGCTCTTGCGGATGTAGGCCAACGTCCGCCCCTCCGGCGTGGCCACCGCGTGAATCGCGGATGGGAAGCTGAAGCGCGATCGCTGCGAGAGCGTGAGCGCGGGATGCGAGCCGTCGTAAAGCGTGACGGACGTCGACGGCACGAGCATGGCGACGAGGCCGGTGAAGAAGATGCTCAGCGCAAACGCGGCGATAGCCGCCACCGGCCGCCCCTCGGCCACGAGGAAGAGCGTCCCGGCGATGCCCGCCACGATCACGACGCCGGCCACCAGCGCGGCGACGATGCCGACGACGGAGGCGAAGCTGCGGTAGGTGAGGACGACCGCGCCGTCGTCGTCGCGAACGCGCGCCGTCTCGCCGGCCGGCATCCCG
>DATEOX010000171.1:0-4481 GCA_035273585.1 Thermoanaerobaculia bacterium | reverse complement strand
GGCGCCGGTCACCGGCGCGTTCGCCGTGTCGTTGACCGTGCCGCTGATGGTCGCGCCGGTGTGCAGGGCGAAGTTGATGTTGTTGACCGTGGTGCCGGTCGGCGCGCTGATGGCCGTGCCGCTGGTCACGTTGCAGCCGCTGCAGTCGATCCCGTTGTAGACCTGGTCCACCAGGCCCTGGTAGATGAAGTTGAAGCTGCGGGCGTAGAACGTCCCGCCCGGGCTGACCTGCGTCGTCCAGTTGCCGGCGCCGTCGGTCACGCCGACGGCCGTCGCGTTGCCCGTCGAGTCGTAGACCACCACGAAGATGGTGGAGAGCGGCGCGCCGAGGTTCGTCGAGACGTTGCCACTCAGCGTGGAGTGGTTGTTCGAGAGCGCGAAGTTGATGTTCGCCGTGGTGACGTTCGCCGCCACGCTCACGGCCGTGCCGTTCGTCACGGTGCAGCCGGAGTCGCACGGGATGTTGTTGTACAGCTTCGTTCCGTAGCCGGACGACGACCCGACCACGTACCACGTGCCGGTCTCGACCTCGGCCGTGTAGTGGCCGGTGCCGTCGGTGCCGAAGGAGTTGAAGTATTCGCCGGTCGAGTCGTAGAGGTCGACCACGGCGTTGGTCAGCGGCGCCGAGTTGCCGGCGTCGATGATCTGGCCGGAGATGAAGCCGGTGGCGTCCGCCCGCGGGATGAGCGTCCGCTTCAGCGCGGACTTCATCGCGGCCGATGCGACGCGCGCGACCGCGCTCGCCTCGCCTTGGGCGAAGGAGACGCGCACCGGATAGCGGAGCATCGCGTCGTCGATCTGCAGGCGGATGCGCGTCCGTCCCTGCTCGTTCTCGATGGCCCACCGCGCGCCGACTGACGGCCGTCCGGCCGCGTCGATCACGAGCGGCTCGGAGAACGCCAGGCCCGCCTCGGTGGCGTTCCTCGGAAGGAAGCGGACGCCGCGGCCGTCGTGCACGGCGGCGAGCACGCCGCTCATCTCCGCCACGTCGTACGCGACGAGCGCCGACCGGTCGCTGATGGTCAGCACTTCGCGCCCGTCATCGCTGCGCAGCGACTCGACGCCGGGGAACGCGTCGCGATATGCGGCGCCTCCCGCGGCTGATTTCGCCTCGCTGCTGTGCGCGAACGAGGCGCGCAGCACGACGCGCTGCGAGCTGCTCTCGAGGCGGTAGGCGTCGCGGTAATCCGCGGCGACGAAACCCTGAATGGTCTGATTGATGTCGCGCGCTAGAAGCGGAAGGGGAAGCGCGACGACGAGTACAACGGCATAGATCGCAAATTTCGCGAACGAACGATTCACGGCAACCTCCTGGGTCGGTTGGCCTTCAACACAACGTACCGGTAAACCGGCGGACGATTTCCCTGTCTTGGAGCGGGAGAGCGGGAAGTGTACTGCGAAAACCCTATGACTGCCACCGATAGGTTCCGACTCATGGTTCGATCGTGACGGAGATCACATTCGGCCGATGTTTACGCGATTTCGCCCCCAGCGCGAAAACCGCCGCCCCGGCCGCCATCGCGGCAATGCCGAGCACGCCTGCCTCCGGCCCGAACGCGCCGCCCGTCAGCCACTCCGGCCCGCGTTGCGCGATTCCGAGAACACTCGCCCCTTCCTTGTCGCCGCTGACCGGGAAGCCGAGCACGGCCCCCTGCACGAAGTTCCACGAGATGTGGAGTCCGATCGGCGCCGCCAGCCGGCCGGTGACGATGCGCGCCGCGGCGAACATCAGGCCGGCGCCGAAGAGGCCGGCGGTGCTCATGGCCGTGGCGTTGTCGTTCGTGGCGTGCAGGACGGCGAAGACGAGCGCGGTGAGCACCACCGCCGCCGTGACGCTCCCCGTCCCCTCGGCGATGTTGGTCAGTTGGTAGCCACGCGAGAACGTCTCCTCCGCCACGCCGACGCAGAGGCACTTCACGGCGGTGAAGGCGAATGCGAGCGCCAGCGGCACGCCCGCTGCGTTCGCCGCGAAGGTGCCGGTCACCTCGACGTATCCGAGGCCGTGCTCGACGCCGAAGAGCATGGCCATCAACCCCGCGCCGAGAGCCAGCCCGCCGGCGAGCTCGCCCCACCATCGCCGGTCGGGCACGAGGCCGAACTCGCGGAACCGCCGCTTGTCCAGCCACCGTCCCGCCACCCAGACGCTCAGCACCACGCCGGCGGTGAAGAGCGGCCCGACGATCAGGTTGATGATCCGGTCATAGACGGCCTTGTTCGCCCGCGGCAGGAAATGCCCGGCGCGATGCAGCATCGTCAGCGGCTCGGCGATGAGGAAGATGGGGAGGAGAACGGAGACGCCGAGCAGCGCCGCCTGCAGGAGCAGGCGCCAGAGGGCCCGTGGACGACGGTCGCTCATGACGGTGTAACTACGTTCGGCAAACGCAACGGTGGCATCGACGCGAATTAGGACCGGAAGTAATATGGCCGGCAGAGGGTCCGACATCATGAGCATGCGAATCGCCGCCACCGGTCTGCTCCTGCTCTCGCTCGCCACTGCCGCGCTCGCCTCATCGATCGAGCCGCCCAACGCGCCGTACATCCCCGACAACGGCGGCGAGCCGCGCGTCTACTACGTGCACTCCTACTTTCCGAGCCACTACAACATGGCCGGCCTCGACGACCGCATCTCGGTCCACGTGCAGAACTTCAAGAAGCTCCTGGACAAGGCGAACGGCAACTGCTCGGCCATCGTTCTCTTCATCGACTCCATGCCGATGAAGGGCCTCAAGCCGGAGTCGTGCGAGGCGGGCGTGGGGCACGTCCGCTACCGCCTGCAGCGCACCCCCGAGGCGGATGAGGCGTGGCACGGCATCCTGGGCAGCCCGACCGGCTACTGGCGGCCGGTGACCATCAGCGTCGGCTCCGATCCACAGTTCGCCGTGACCACCGACGTGGCCGACTTCCGCCTGGAGATCATTCCCCGCGGGATGTTCTTCGTCTTCCTCCTACTGCTCCTCGTGGCGCTGGCCACTCTCATCTATCTCTGCCGCAGGAAGGGGCTGATCCGGAGCGGCGATCCAGCCCTGCCGACGGCGAAGCGGCCCTACAGCCTGGCCCTCTTCCAGATGGCCTTCTGGTTCTTCCTGGTCATCTGCGCGTACGTCTTCGTCTGGATGATCAACGACGAGCTGGACACGATCACGGAGTCGGTCTTGGCCCTGATCGGCATCGGCGCCGCGACGGCCCTCGGCTCCGCGGTGATCGACGGCGGCAAGGACACCGCCGGCACCGGCGGCCCGTCGGAAGGCTTCATGACCGACCTGCTGCGCGACAACAGCGGCTCCATCAGCCTGCACCGCTTCCAGATGTTCGTCTGGACGCTCGTGCTGGGCGTCATCTTCGTCGCCTCGGTCTACCACGACTTGGCCATGCCCCAGTTCAGCGCCACGCTCCTCGGCCTGATGGGCATCAGCTCCGGCACCTACCTCGGCTTCAAGGTGCCGGAGGCGAAGGCGACGGACGTGGCGCCGGGGGACGCGACCACGGCGCCGCCACCGCCGCCCGCGGGGTGACGCGTCAATCGCGGCGTGCGAGCGCCGCCGCGAAGAGCTCGACGTTCGTGGCCGGGCTGCCGTCCGGCAGAGTGGCGACGTCTTCGAGACCGATGCGGCTGTCATATCCGCGACGCACGGCCTCGTCGAACAACGCCCAGGCCATGGCGCCATGACCATGCAGCAGGCGAGGCGCGGCGTGATCGCCGAGGGTCTGGAGAATGCTCTCGATCGTGCGAAGGGCATCGTCGAGTTGCTGTTCCTGCAGCTCGATGAGCACCCGCACCACCGGAATCGCGGCGGCCAGGAATCGCCGCGTGCTCGCCGCGTCGAGGACGCCGGCTTCGACGCCGATTCCGCGCTCGATCAGCAGCCGGGCGACGGACTCGCAGCCTTCCTCGTCGAAGTTCACGGAGGCGAAGTCCGGCAACTGATGCCATGCGGCGATCGCATCGAGGCGGCGTTGCACGTCGGGGAGAATCCAGGCGCCGGTGGTCAGTCCGAGGCTTATCTCGGGCGCTCTCGCTCGGATCGCAGCAATTACGCGGTCGGCATCGGCAGGCAGGAGGCTCTCCGCGCCGGCGGCGTCGCGCGGGTGCACGTGAAAGACCGTCGCTCCGGCCGCCGCGCAGGCGGCCACGTCGTCCGCGATCGCCTCCGGCGTGGACGGCGCTCCGGCGCGGCCGCCGTTCAGCGCGATCTTGATGATCACTTGTTCAGGTGTTTGCTCAGCCCGGCGATGATGTCGATCGGCAGCGGGAAGACGATCGTGGTGTTCTTCTCCACGCCGATCTCGGTCAGCGTCTGGAGGTAGCGGAGCTGGAGGGTGGTCGGCTCGGTGGCCAGCACCTTGGCCGCATCGGCGAGGCGCTGGGAGGCGGCGAACTCGCCCTCGGCGTGGATCAGCTTCGCCCGCTTCTCGCGCTCCGCCTCCGCCTGTTTGGCCATCGCGCGCAGCATCGACTCGGGCAGGTCGACCTGCTTGACCTC
>DATEOX010000170.1:0-3811 GCA_035273585.1 Thermoanaerobaculia bacterium | reverse complement strand
CGTTCTTCAGCCCGGCGTTCGCGATCACTTTGTTCGCCGCCGCGGCGAACAGCTCGCCGAGGACAAAGTCGAGGTGGCAGATCTCCTCGATGTTGGCCTTCTGCGGATCGAAGAGCGTGTTCACGCGTGTGCGGATCTCGGGGGGGAAGGGGAAGCTGTCGAAGCGAAGCTCGCGGATGTGCGCGCGCGACGCGTGGCCGGTGATCGCCACCAGCACGGCGTCGATGGCGTCGACGGAGGTGCCGGACATGAGGCCGACGACCAGCCGCTTGCGCTTCGTGCCGATCTCGTAGAGGCGGTCGAGCCGCTTCACTGCTCGAGGACCTCCCGCAGCGGCCGCCCATCGAGGAGGCGCCGCGCTTCGTCCGCACCGACCCGCCGCCTGGCCATCACCGCCGCGAGCTTCAGGTTCCCCTCCGCCTCGCGGACGGCCTGCGCGGCCATGGGGCGGGTCACGCCCGCAGCCAGCTCGACCATGCGCACGGCACGGTTGCGCAGCTTCTCGTTCGTGGCCGGCATCTCGATCATCAGGTTCGAGTAGACGCGCCCCAGGCGGATCATCACGCCGGTGGAGAGCGTGTTCAGGACGAGCTTCTGCGCCGTGCCGCTCTTCATCCGCGTGGAGCCCATGATCACTTCCGGCCCGGTGGCGGGCACGATGGCGATGTCCACGTCCCGCGCCAGCGGGGAGCCGGGGGTGGACGTGACGCCGACCGTCAGCGCGCCGAGCATGTTCGCCCTGCGTACGGCCGCCACCGTGTAAGGCGTCGTGCCGCTCGCCGCGATGCCCACCACCGCATCCTCGGCGTGCACGTTTGCATTCACGGCCGCGACCGCTGCTTCCTCATCATCCTCCGCCCCCTCGGCCGCGGCGAAGAAGGCCCGCTCGCCGCCGGCCATCAGGACCTGCACGAGGGAGGGGTCGATGCCGTAGGTCGGCGGGAGCTCGGAGGCGTCGAGCATGGCGATGCGGCCGCTGGTGCCGGCGCCGGCGTAGAAGAGGCGGCCGCCGTGCTGGAGGCGCTCGGCGATCTGGTCGATGGCGTGCGCGATGCGCTCGGCTTCCGCCGCGACGGCCTCAGCGACGCGCCGGTCCTCGTCCTGGATGATGCGGACAATGTCCAGCGTCGGCCGCCGGTCGATGTCGAGGCTCGCTTCGAGCCGGTCCTGAGACATCGCGGCGAACGATATCATTCGCTCCATGGCCACTTCCCTGATGCAGAAACTTCGCCTCGCCTGGCACGGCTGGCAGCGGAGGCGGGAGGAAGCCGACCGCGAGTTCCTGGCGAAGAACGCCTCGTGGGGGCCTGTTTCGCCCGTAGCGGTCGCCGATCCGCGCGCCGCGGCGCGGCAGGTGGACCTCGAAGGCCTGCAGGTCGCCTACCTCGACGATTCCGGCCGCATCACCTACTACCTCGACACCGAGACGGGCGACGTGGTCGACGTCCACGACGGCCGCCCACTCGCTCTGCCACGCTACCGCCCCGTGCCCCGCCGCTCCGAAGCCTCGGATGCCGCCGACCGCCGGGCTTTCGTGGAGAAGATGGGCCTGCGCATCGCGCACGCGGATGCGGCCGAGTTCCGCCGCGGGATCGCCGCCGATCGTTCGGTGGAGCGCGCCTGGTACAACTTCAAGAATGAGCGGGCGACGGCGGCGATCAGGGAGTGGCTGAGATAGTTGCTGGTTACTGGTTGCTGGTTACTTGCGCCTCGGCGCCTGGAACGGGCAGAGGCGCAAGCAACCAGCAACCAGCAACTAGCAACTCCGCGCCACCACCATCAACGTGACGTCATCCGCCAGCGAGTCGAGGTCGCCCACGTGCGCGAGCACGGCCTCGTCCACCGTCTTGGCCAGCGCGTCGGCGTCGGCACCGTGGACGAGGCGCTTCGAGACCGTTGCCGTCCCGAGCTCCTCCCCCTCCGCGTTCTCCGACTCCGTGACGCCGTCGGTGAAGAGGATGAGCGCGTCGCCGGAAGCGAGCTGCACCTCCCGCTGCGTGTACTCGGCGCGGGTGACGACGCCCAGCAGCAGGTCCGTCTCCCCCAGCTCCTCCACGCTGTCGCGGCGGACCCAGAGCGGCGGCGTGTGCCCCGCGTTCGCGTACTGGATGAGGCCCGTCTTCGTGTCCAGGCGCCCGAGGAAGAGCGTGACGAACTTTGACTGGGGGAGGTTCTCCTTCAGAGTCATGTTCAGGTCGGCCACGAGGGTGGCCGGCTCGGGGTCGGTCTTGCAGAAGATGCGGAAGGCGGCCTGGAGGCCGGCCATCATCAGCCCGGCGGTGATCCC
The DNA here is from genome assembly GCA_035273585.1 of Thermoanaerobaculia bacterium. Classification (GTDB taxonomy): domain Bacteria; phylum Acidobacteriota; class Thermoanaerobaculia; order Gp7-AA8; family Gp7-AA8; genus JAFAVZ01. The sequence continues at coordinate 1,524 of DATEOX010000170.1, read as the reverse complement.
CTTGCCGCTCACGTCGGCGATGACGAAGTAGACCTTGCCGTCCGGCCGGACCACGAAGTCGTAATAGTCGCCGCTCACCGTGCGGCAGGGACGGTTCATGCCGGAGAACGTGTAGCCCTCGATCCCTTTCGGCGGCGGCGGCAGGAGCCGGCGCTGGATGGTCGAGGCGGTCTTGAGCTCCTCGTCGATGAGCCGCTTCTGGATGGCTTCCTCGCGCAGGCGGGTCTGCTCCAGCTTGATGGCCGCGAAGCGCGCCACCTGGGCCACGAGCCGCACGTCATCCTCGGTGATCGCGCGCTGGTTGAAGAGGTAGTCGACGTACAGCAGGCCGACCACCGAGTTGTTGATCATCATCGGCGCGCAGAGGATGGAGTGGATGCCCTGCATGATGATCGACTGCGCGCGGCTGAGCTTCTCGTCGACGCTGACGTCGATGAAGGCCAGCGCCTTCTTCTCCTCGACCACGTCGTTGAGCAGCGTGTGGCTGATGGTCAGCTCGCTCGCGTCGCTCCGGTCCTGGCGCCGGACCTCGACGTTGTAGAACGACTTGCCGTCCGCGGCGAGCAGGCCGAGCGCGGCGCGCGACGGCCGGAGGTGCTCCATGACCCGGTCGACGATGAAGCCGAACAGCTCCTCCATCGGCCGGTCCTCGATCAGCTCGCGGGCGAGCTGGTTGAGAGTGCGCAGGCGGGAGACGTCCTGCGAGTCGCCCTTGACCGTGTCGATCTCGTGGACGGGGATGGAGATCGTGGCGCTGATCTTCGAGTCGGCCACGGCCAGGAACTTGTCGGTGCTCGACTCGGCGGCGATGAAGACGATCTCCGTGTCGCCGAGGCGGATGCGGTCGCCGGTCTTGAGCTGATGGTCGCTCTCCACCCGGCTGCCGTTGAGGTACGTGCCGTTCGCGCTGCCCAGGTCCTTGAGCACCCACTTCGCGCCGACGGCGATGATCTCCGCGTGACGGCGGGAGAGATAGCGGTCCTTGATGGGGATGGAGCAGTCGGATGCGCGGCCAATGGACACGGTCGGCCCCTGCAGCGGCTGGCGGAAGGGGGAGAAAAGGGGCGAGTAGACCGTGACTTCGGCGCGCGGCGGGGCGGGATCCATTTCGATACTCCGAAAAAGGGCGCCATTCTAGCATCGTGGTAGGTTGCGCCCGTGCCCGAGGACTACTTCACGGAGATCGAGTCGCACTTCGCCCGCCGCCGCAATACGCCTTTCATCCTGAACGCGAAGGACTGGGCCCTGATGAAGCAGTGGGCCCTCGACGGCGTCCCGCTCGCGGTGGTCATCGAGGCCATCGACTCGGTCTTCGAGAAGAACGAGACCAGCGGCCGCAAGCGCATCATCAGCAGCCTCTCGTACTGCAAGCACGCTGTGAAGGAGCTGTGGAACGAGCGGCGCGAGCTCTACGCCGGAGCGGAGGGGGGCGTCCCGGAGGCGGCGGTGGCGGAGTTGGTCGAAGCGCTGGCCGCTGACGTGGCCGCGGTCTCGCCGCCGTTCGGCGAGCGGATCCGCTCGCTG
>DATEOX010000169.1:0-3725 GCA_035273585.1 Thermoanaerobaculia bacterium | reverse complement strand
CGCTCACCAAGTCGTTCACCGCCGCCGCCGCGGCGACGCTCGTCGATGAGGGGAAGATGCGCTGGGACGATCCGGTCATCCGCCACCTCCCCGGCTTCGAGCTGCCGGACGCGGCGCGCACGCAGACCGTCACGATGCGCGACCTCCTGGCGCACCGCGTCGGGCTGGAGCCGGCAAACTGGGTGTTCCGCTTCACCCGCTACGACCGCGCCGAAGTGCTGCGCCGGCTGCGCTACCTCAAGGAGCAGGCGCCGCTGCGCACCTCATTGATCTACTCGAACGTGATGTACCTCGCGGCCGGCGAGGCGGCGGCGCACACCGCCGGCACGTCGTACGAAGAGATGATCCGCACGCGGCTCATCCAGCCGCTGGGGATGACCAGCACGACGGTCGGCGTGCCGCACGATCAGGGGACGAACTTCGCCCGCTCGCACGGCGACTTCGGCGGCGTGACCAAGCCGATGCGCACCGCCAAGGCGATGAACATCCTCCCCGCGGGGGGCCTCAACTCGAACGCGCTGGACATGGCGAAGTGGCTCCTCTTCCAGCTCGGCGACGGCACGTGGAAGGGCAAGCGGATCATTTCCGCGGCGCAAATGACGGAGATGCACGAACCGCAGAACATCATCGCCACCACGCCCCAGATGCGCGCCAACCGCGGCTTCGAGGTCTACGCAGGCTACGGCCTGGGGTGGCAGACGACGGCCTATCACGGCCGGCGCATGATGTGGCACAGCGGCAGCGCGGACGGCATGCCGGTCTACATGGCCATCATGCCCGAGGATCATGTCGGCGTCTTCGTGGCCACGAATACGTGGACCGCGCCGACGCTGCACGGCGCGCTCGTCTCGCGCATCCTCGACGACCTCCTCGGGTTTCCGCCGCGCGACTGGAGCGCCGAGTCGCTGCAGGGCTACAAGCGCGCCGTCGAGCGCGACATGCAGGCGCTGGCGGAGATCGAGAAGGCACGCGTGCCGAACACCTCCCCTTCGCGCCCGCTCGACGCCTACGCCGGCACGTACGTCGATCCGCTCTACGGCGAGCTCACGGTGCGCCGCGAGGGCGACGGCCTCACCCTGCAGTTCGCGCGCGGCGAGACGGCCGACCTCACCCACTGGCAGCACGACACGTTCCGCGTCACGTGGCGCGAGCCGGTCTACCGCGAGAACTTCTCGACATACGCCGCCTTCTCCATCGATCCGAAGGGCGTGGTCAAGCGGCTGGAGATGCGCTTGAATCGCGATGACGTCGTCGCATTACGCGAATGAAAATGTAGGCGTGGTACAACTTCGCGGTGCCCACCACCTTCACGCGCGCCGAGGCGCGGCGGCTGCTCGTTGCCCACCTCGGCCTGGCGCGGGCGGAGAAGCGGCCGGACCTCGTCAGGCTGCTCGATCGGCTGCGCTGCATCCAGCTCGACCCGCTCGACGCCATCGGCACGAACGCCGACCTCGTCGTGATGGCCCGGGTCGACGGCGTGCGGCGCGGCGACGTCTGGCGCCGGCTCTTTCCGCGCCATGCCTTCGAGCACTTCGCCAAGGAACGCTGCATCCTCCCGGCGCGGGCCTTCCCGTACTACCGCGCGCACGGCCACAAGGCGCAGACGCCGTGGTGGCGTCACGCGGAGCGGGAGGAGCGCGTGCCGGCCTCGATCATCGACGCGGTGCTGGCGGAGGTGAAGGAGCGCGGCCCGATATCGCCGCGCGAGCTGACCGATCACGGCAGCGTGACGCCCATCGACTGGGCCGGCTGGATGGGGACCTCGAAGGCGACGAGCATGGCCTTGGAGATCCTCTGGACGCGCTGCGATGTGGTGATCGCCGGCCGTACCGAGAACGGCGCGAAGCTGTACGACGTCCCGGAGCGCGCCCTCGGCAAAGAGATCGCGAGGGCCAAGCCGGAAGAAGAATTCGACCGCTGGGCCGTGCGCGAGCGGGTCATGGCCGCCGGCCTCCTGGCCCGCTCCGGAGGCTCGAACTGGTCGATGCTGCGCGAGGCGCGCAAGTCCGGCGTCGTCGAGTCGATGCTCGAAGACGGCGAGCTGATCGAGGTGCAGATCGAGGAGTCGTCGCGCCGCTACCTGGCCACGCCGCGCTTCCTGAAGACGCGGCGCGTGGCCTATGACGACCGGGTGCGCATCCTCGGTCCGCTCGAGCCACTGCTGTGGGACCGCGACCTGGTGCGCCACGCGTTCGGCTTCGACTACGTGTGGGAGGTCTACAAGCCGGCGCCGCAGCGGGTGTGGGGGTGGTACGTCTGCCCGCTGCTGCACCGCGACGCGCTGGTCGGCCGCATCGACGCACGGGCCGAGGGAAAGACGCTCGTGGTGCGCAGGCTGTGGCTGGAATCGGACGAGGCGGACGAGGACGCGATTCATGAGTCGCTTCAGCGGCATGCGCTGTCATGCGGTTGCGAAAAGGTGCGCACGCTGAAAGTCCGACGCAGTTCCGTGGCATCACGCTGACGAGTCCGGAACTATTGTAACTACAGGTCAGCGTCGCGACGCGGTCCCAATCCATGTATCACCACTAGAAAGGATGACCCTTTTTCATGAGACCCGTCCGTGTTGCCACATTCCTGCTTCTCTTCTCCGCGCCGCTCCTCCACGCCGCCCCGCCGAACTGCGCCACCGGCGCGGTGAAGAACGCGCCCTGCGAAGTCCAGCGCACCTCGGCCCAGAACTTCTCCGGCGGCGGCAATCCCTACACCAACTGGAGCAGCGTCACCGCCACCTTCACCACCGCCGGGCGCAGCATCACCGTGCGCGGCTTCTACGATGGCCTGGCCGCCGGCGGCGGCGCCGTCTACAAGTTCCGCTTCACCGCGCCCGTCACCGGCACCTGGAATTACAGCGTCACCTCCAGCCCGGCCGACGCCGGCTTCTCCGGCGCCTCGCCCGCCTTCACCGTCGCCGCCGGAACGGGCCGCGGCTTTCTCCGCCGCGACACGACGTTCCCGACCCGGATGATCTTCGACAACGGCTCGTATCCGTTCGTCTGGGGCCAGACGTACTACCAGCTCATCAACAACTACTCCGACCCGGTGCCCGGCACCTGGTCGACGGCCATCAACAGCTCGATGGCCAAGGGGATGACGAAGTTCCGCGTGCTGCTCTATCCATGGTGGGGCGATGATCCCAATACGGCGATCGAGGACAACAACGGCTACGGCATCTATCTCGACCGGCAGCCGTACGTGGCATCGTCGCGGACCACGCCCGACTACACACAGCTCAACCTGGACCACTGGCAGAAGTTCGACGCGCTGCTGGAGGATCTCAACAACCGCGGCGCGATCGTGGAGCTGATCCTCTTCCACGACACGGCCAGCGGCACGGGAGACCCGACGCCGAGCCGCGCCTTCGCCCGGGTGGGCGGCGCGGTCGACACGTCGTCCACCGGTCTCAACGCGCGTTACGCGCAGTACGCCGCCGCGCGCTACGCGGCCTATCCGAACGTCTACTTCTGCCTCTCCAACGAGTGGACGCACGCGCTGAACGACAAGCCGTTCTGGCAGATGATCGGCGCCGCGGTGCGCGCCGCGGACGGCTTCTTCTACGACCCGGTGCTCAACCGCTTCCGCCTGCTCTCCATCCACAACAACACCGACCGGAACTTCCAGTTCAAGACCGACATCGCCACCGCGGGCGCCGGCTGGGTGGGCCACTCCGTCGTGCAGTACTCCTTCCGCAACACCGACGGCAACACCCAGCCCTGGCAGTGGGG
>DATEOX010000168.1:0-4205 GCA_035273585.1 Thermoanaerobaculia bacterium | reverse complement strand
GGTGGCGGTCACGATCTCCTCTCCCGCGCTGCAAGGGACGCGCAGCGCGTCGACGGGCGAGAGCGGCGCGTACAGCTTCGCCGCGCTGCCGCCCGGCGAGTACCGGGTCGTCTTCGAGCGGGACGGGCTGATGACCGTGCGGAAGGAGGTGACGCTCCGCCTCTCGCAGCTCTCGCGCGTCGACGCGGTGATGTACGGCCAGGGGAGCGATGCCATCAGCGTCACGGCCGCGGCGCCGTCGGTGCTGGACACGCCGCAGGTCTCGACCAGCCTGCCGCTGATGATGATCGAGCGGCTGCCCATCGCGCGCAACCAGCCCGCCACCGTCCAGCTCGCGCCGGGCGTCACCGTGAACGGCGTTTCCAACGGGCAGCTCCAGATCTCCGGCGGCCCGGGCTACGACAACCTCGTGCTGATCAACGGCGTGGCGGTGACGGAGAACGTGCGCGGGCAGATCCGGCCGATGTACGTCGAGGACGCGATCCAGGAGACGACCGTGCTCACCGGCGCGATCTCCGCGGAGTACGGGCGTTTCAGCGGCGGGGTGGTGAGCACGATCACGAAGTCGGGCGGCAACGAGCTCTCCGGCTCGCTCCGCGACTCGCTGACCAGCCCCCGCTGGTCGACGCAGACGCCGGCCCGCGAGACGCGCGAGAACACGCTGAGTCACGTCTGGGAGTCGACCCTCGGCGGCTTCGTGATGCGCGACCGCCTCTGGTTCTTCGCCGCCGGGCGGTGGGCCAAGAACGACACGGCCCGGCAGACGGTGGCCATCCCGGCATTCGGCAATCCGGCCTCGCCCGCCGGCACGCCCATCAGCTACGCCGAGGGGAATGATCAGAAGCGGTGGGAAGGGAAGCTGACCGCGCACCTCGGCGCGCAGCAGAGCCTCGCCGCATCGCACTTCGAGATTCGGACGAACGGGACGAACGTCCGCTTCAACAACAACATCTACGACGAGGCGAGCCTCACCACGCGCGAGGATCCGGAGTCGCTCGAGGCGGTGCACTACCAGGGAATGACCGGCGCGCGGCTGTTGATCGAGGGGCACTACTCCGCGCGTACGTTCGCCGACCGGAGCGGCGCGTTCGCCACGGACCTGGTGGGCGGCACGCTGCTCCTCGACCGCTCGAACAACAACACGCGCTTCAACGCGCCGACGCTGTGCGGCGTCTGCGACGTCGAGCATCGCGACAATGACGACCGCCTGCTGGCCGCCCACGCCTTCCTCGATGCCGGCCGCCTCGGCGCCCACGACCTCGTCCTCGGCGTCGACCGCTTCACCGAGCGGCGCTACGCGAACAACCACCAGTCGGGCAGCGACTTCTCGCTCTTCGTGACCCGGCTGCAGCAGCGGGACGGCGTGCTCTATCCGGTCATCACGCCGACGAACGCGAACGGCGGCGGGTCGTTCATCCGCTGGAGCCCGATCCTCGTCGCGCCGCGGGAGGACGAGCTGCGCACCGACTCGGTGTTCTTCAACGACGTCTGGTCGCCCGGCGCCCGCTGGCAGCTCTCCCTCGGCGCGCGCTGGGACCGGAACCGCGCGATGGATGCGGACGGCGTGGTCAGCTCGAACGATCGCAAGCTCTCCCCGCGTCTGGCCGTGCAGTACGACCTGCGCGGCGACGGCCGGCAGCGGATCAGCGCCTCGTTCGCCGAATACGCGTCGCGGATCGCGGACAGCATCGCCACGTCGAACCAGTCGGCCGGCAACGCGGCGGCCATCGACTTCGCCTATCGCGGGCCGGCCATCAACGACCGGGAGCTGAACACGCCGCTGGCGGACGTCATCCGCATGGTCTTCGCATACTTCAACGCCACGCAGGGCGGCACGGACAACCGCAACGCGAACAACCTGCGCGCGAACGGCTCGCGCACCGTGCCCGGCTTCGCCACCTACTTCGACGGCACGCTGGTCTCGCCCCACGTGCGCGAGGTCACGGCGGGCTACGGCGTCCAGCTCGGGCGGAGCGGCTACCTGCGCGCGGACCTCATCGGCCGCGACTGGCGCGACTTCTACGCGGCGAGCGTGACGAGCGCCACGCGCCGGACGAACACGCCGCTGGGCATCCCGGTCGACCTCACGCTCGTGCGCAACAGCAACGACGTCCGCCGGCAGTACCGCGCCCTGCAACTGCAGGCGCACTGGGCGCCCGGCCGCTTCGAGGCCGGCATCCACTACACATTGTCGAAGCTGCGCGGCAACGACGAGGGGGACAACCCAGCCAGCGGCGCGGCGGCGAACATCGACCCGTCACTCTACTACCCTGAGTTCTTCGCTTACGAGCAAGCGGCGCCGGCCGGATACCTGCCCGGCGATCAGCGCCACCGGCTGCGCGCCTGGGCCGGCTACACGCTGCCGGTGGGGCGCGGCACGTTCTCCGCCTCGCTGCTGCACAGCTTCGACTCCGCGCTCTCGTACTCCGTCGCCGCGCCGATCAACCTGACCCGCTACGCCGGCGCGCCGGCGAACCCCGGCTACAACTCCATCCCGAACGGCGTGTACTACTTCAGCGGCCGCGGGGCGCTGCGCGCGGACGACATCCACTCCACCGACCTCGCGCTGCGGATGAGCATCCGCGCCGGGCGCATCGAGTGGTTCGCCCAGGGCGATCTGCTCAACCTCTTCGACAACAGCGGCGTCGCCGATCCGCAGCGCATCAGCACCACGGTCAGCACCGCGGCCACGTCGACGGCGTTCCTCCCCTTCGATCCGCGCACGCAGACGCCGGTCGAGTGCCCTCGAGGCGCCGCGCCCGCGGCCTGCACGGCGATGGGCGCGCATTACCAGCTCGCCCCGAACTTCGGGCAGCCGCTGAACGACCTCGCCTATCAGCGCCCGCGGACGTACCGCGTCTCGATCGGCGCGCGCTTCTGACCAGGTGTCATTCTGAGCCGCGCAGACGGCGAAGAATCTCCCGGCGCTTGCGAGGAGATCCTTCGCCGTCTGCGCGGCTCAGGATGACACTTCGGGCGCCCGTCGCGTCGAAGATCAGTTGCAGGATCGGTCGCGCGATAGGCAGCCGGGCGGCGAAGCCGATGAGCGCCCATCCGAGGTGCACGTGCTCCAGCGCGCGGGCGACGGCGGCGATGCCGTCCGCCTTGGCACCGTCCGCCGCCTCGTAGCGCACGCGCTTCAGCACCTCGGTTGGATGCGATTCCGCGGCGACGAAGTGCAGCGCGCGCGGACGCAACGCGCGGGTCATCGCAGCGAACCGGCTGCAGGCATCGCATCCTTCCGCGAAGTAGATGGTCGCCGGCTCTTCGTTGTACGGCCGCCACGACGGCAGCCATGCGCGCACCTGCCTCGTGTACGACTCGGCCGGGGGGCCGAAGCGCGCCAGATCCGCCCCTTCGTCCCACGCGGCGAGGCCGGCGGCATAGACGACGGACATCACGCCGATGAGCGCCAGCCAGACGTCGCCCATCATCAGAAAGAGCAGTGCCGTGGCGAGCTGCATCGGGTTGCGCACGTAGGCGTACACGCCGCTGCGCACGAGGCGCTTCGGCGGATCGAACGGGAACGGCGTCCCGCCGCCGCGCTCGACGAATTCCTGCACCGCGGTCAGCCCGATGATCGCCGCGACGATCGCCGCTTGCAGCACGAGCCACGGCAGGTGCGGAAGGCCCGGCGCGCGGCCGGCGACGCTCATCACGACGGCGGGCAGGAAGAGGAGGATGAGGGCGCAGAAGAGGACGACCTGGAGGAACGCGCGGCTGGCGAGGTGCTCGTCGCGGGCGGTCCATCGGGCGAGGAACTGGGCCGGCACGAGGACGATCGCCGTCGCGGCGAGCTCGCCCTGGAGCCATTGCGGACCGAGGATCAGGACGGGAGCGCAGAGGGGCATGAGCGCGAGATCGATGGCGATCATCAGCGCGGCGGTCGCGGCGAGCGGCGCGCGCGGGAGGAGCAGCGCGGGGATCGCACCCCAGAGCAGGGCCCAGCCGAGGAGGAGATCGGCGGGCATGCCGAAGAGACCGCCGCCTTCGAAGCGGAAGGTCCACCAGCCGAAGCGGGCGGCCATCAGGTGGATGAGGACGAGCGAAGGGAGCGCCCAGAGCGTGGCCAGGTAGACCGCGCCGGCCGCGCGGCGCGTCGGCGGACGCCACAGCCACGCCGCCGCCGTGCCGAGGAGCGGCAGCAGCAGGGCCAGGCTGCGGATGGCCAGCACCTTCATCGCGGCGTGGCCAGGTTGTCGATC
>DATEOX010000167.1:0-7517 GCA_035273585.1 Thermoanaerobaculia bacterium | reverse complement strand
CCGCGCACCAGGCGGAGGATGGCCAGGTTCGCGTAGGCGTCGATGTCGTTCGGGAAGTTTGCGATCTCGCGGCGGTACGCGGCCTCCGCCTCGTCGGCGCGGTTCATCCGCGCCAGTGCGTCGCCGCGCACGTAGTTGGCCCGGAAGAGGTGGGCGGCGCCCATCTCCTTCGCCCGCTGCTCGGCCGCGTCAACGGAGGCGAGCGCCTGCTGCAGCGCGCCCTGCTGCACCTCGATCTCCGCGCGCAGCAGGAGCGTCGACGGCTGCGGCGTGCCGGCCTTGTTCGCGTCGTCGATCTCCCGCGCGGCGGTCGCAAAGTCGCCGCGCTTCGTGGCGATCTTCGCCAGCAGCTCATGCGCCTCGCGCGGCTCGAGTCGCAGGCCGACGAGCGCGAGCTGCTCGGCCTCCTGGAGCGATCCCTTCCTCAGATAGAGATCGCCCGCGGCGACGGCGAGCGCCACCGCCGCGCCGCCCGACTGGCGCACCGCTTCCTGATACGCGGCGATCGCCTCGTCGACGCGCCCCGCGTCGGCGAGCGTCTGCCCGAGCTTCTCCCACACGTCGACGAGGCGCGGGTTCTCGCGCACCAGCTCGCGCATCATCGGGACGGCCTTGGCGTAGTCGCGCTCGTCCGCGAGGCGGAACGCCTCCGCGATGCGCGGCAGCACGCGCACGGCATCGCGTGGATTCGGCAGCGGCCCGGCTGCGGCGCGGTTCTGCACGGAGCCGATGTAGCCGAGGGCCGCGAGGCGCTTCGCTTCCTCCGGGTCGACCTGCGCGACCGTGTCGAGCGTGGACGGATATTGCGCGAGCGTTTCTCGCAGTGATGCAGCCGCACGCCTTTCGGAGACGAGCACGTCGTTGCGCTCCGCCGGATCGCGCGTGATGTCGTACAGCTCCGGCGGCGGCGCATCGATGTAGGTGAACTTCTCCGTCCGCAGCGAGCGCAGCGGACTCCATCCGAGGTTGATGAGAGGGAAGTAGGTCTCGCTGTAGATCGCACGGGAGGAGGGGAGGGAGAGCAGCGAGGCGCCGCGCATCTCCTTCGGCGTCTCGATGCCCATCAGCCGCGCAATCGTCGGCGCGAGATCGATGTGCGCCGCGGGCGCGGCGACCGTCTCGCCGCGGCGCGCGGCGCCGGGCAGCTTGATCATGAGCGGCACCTGGATCGTTTCGCGATAGAGCAGGATGCCGTGCTGGTCCTCGCCGTGGTCGCCGAGGCCCTCGCCGTGATCGGAGGTGAAGATGATCAGCGCGCGGTCGTAGACGCCGAGCGCCTGGAGGCGCGCCAGGAAGTCGCCGACGATCTGATCGGCGCGCGCGATCTCGCCGTCATAGCGGCTCGCGTAGCGGGAGCGGAACGGCTCGGGCGGATCGTATGGCGTGTGCGGCTCATAAAGATGAAGGAAGAGGAAGAACGGACGCTCGCGCCGCGGCTCGAGCCAGCGCAGGGCGGCGGCCGTCGTCTCGGCGCCTGAGCGCTGATGCTGCACGAAGGAGACGGCGCCGCCGCTGACCGGGATCGCATCGTCGAACCAATCGAACATCGCCCCGAATCCGGTCTCCCGCCGAAGAACGTATGAAGAGACGGCGCCGCCGGTCTCGTATCCGCGGGCGTGCAGCAATTGGGCGATCGAGGCATGCTTCGCCGCGTCGTACGTGTAGCCGGCGTTGTTGCGCACGTGATGTTCGGTCGGCAGCAGGCCGGTGAGCATCGAGACGTGCGAGGGGAGGGTCAGCGGGCAGTGGCTGTAGGCGTGTGTATAGAGGATGGCGTCGCGGCGGAGGGCATCGATGGCCGGCGTGGCCACGGCGGAGTAGCCGTAGGCGGGGAGGTGGTCGGCGCGGAGCGTATCGATGGAGACCAGGATGACCGGCGCGCCGGCATGGGCCTCCTCGCGCGGGGCGCGCGTGCAGGCGGCGGCGAGGAGGAGCAGGAGGACGGTGCGGAGGGCGCGCGACATCAGCGGAAGCGCATGGTATCAAAGCAGTTCGGACCCGCTTGCATCACGAAACGGGATGGCATATTGTGTCGCGTCGCGCCCGGACTTGATGCGGATTTCCGTAACCTTCAGCTTGCGAAAGTTCGCTTCAAGTTTCGTGGGTCGGAAATTCAAAGCGTTGAATCGGCGGGTCTTCAAACTTTTGTAACTAACAGGATTCTCGACACTTAGATTGCTGGCATCAACGGCCGGCAACATGCACAGGTGAGAGATACGAAGTCGTAGTTTCTTCTCGTTTCACAATCTCAAAGGAGGGTTTAATGAGGTTTTTGCACCGGTTTTTCGTTCTCATGGCCGTGCTGCTCGTCGCCGCCAGCGCATTTGCGCAGACGACGTCGTCGCTGACCGGCACCGTGACGCTCGAAGGGAATCCGGTACCTGGTGTGACGGTGACGATCTCGTCGCCGGCCATGCTCGGTACGCGTAGCACCCAGACGGACGTCAACGGGAATTACAACTTTGGTGGTATCCCCCCCGGTGAGTACACCGTCAAATTCGAGCTCGAGTCGATGCAGACGGTGACCAGGCAGGTCCGGATCGGTGTGTCCCAGACGGGCCGCGCCGACGCAGCGATGAAGCTCAGCGCGGTGGCCGAGTCGATCACGGTCACGGCGAGCGCCCCGGCCGTCCTGGAGACGGTCGAGATCCAGGCCAACGTCCCGCAGAAGCTCGTGGACGATCTGCCCATCGGCCGCCGCGTCCAGGACGCCGTCCTGCTCACGCCGGGCGTCAACAACAACGGTCCGAACGCCGGCACCTCGATCACGATCTCCGGCGCCCCGGCCTATGACAGCGTCTTCATGGTCAACGGCGCGGTCATCAACGAGAACCTCCGCGGTCAGGCGCACAACCTCTTCATCGAGGACGCCGTCCAGGAGACGACGGTCCTGACGGGCGCCATCTCGGCCGAGTACGGCCGGTTCACGGGCGGCGTCGTCAACGCCATCACCAAGTCGGGCGGCAACGAGTTCCACGGCTCGCTCCGTGACTCGCTGACCAACGACAAGTGGACGGCGATCAACTCCAAGTATTACGACGTCGTCGGCGGCACCGCGCCCGACCGCTTGGACAAGAGCAACCCGGTGTACGAAGGCACCTTCGGCGGCCGCATCATCCGCGACCGTCTGTGGTTCTTCCTCGCCGGCCGCTACGCGAAGCTCTCCAGCCAGCGTTCCTTCACGGCCTCCCCGAACGGGAACCCGAACCCGCCGACCTTCGTCTTCGCCGACGAGAACAAGCGCTATGAGGCCAAGCTGACCGGCCAGATCACGCCGAACCACACCCTCGTCGCCTCCTACCTCGACATCAAGAACCCCCAGACCAACAACTGCTTCATCGCGTGCTATGAGCCGCTGAACCTCGACACCCAGCGCTCCCTGCCGAACAACTTCTACTCCTTCCACTACAACGGCATCCTGACGAACTCCTTCCTCCTCGAGGCCAACTACTCGAAGAAGAAGTTCACGTTCGAGGGCTCCGGCGGCGACTTCAAGGACGATCTGTCCAACGGCACCGCGTACTACGACCTCCAGACCGGCTACTTCTTCGGCGCGCCGGTCTTCTGCGGCGTGTGCGACCCCGAGAGCCGCGACAACGACCTCTGGACCGCCAAGGCGACGTACTACCTCGCTTCCAAGGGCTTCGGCACGCACAACCTCGTTGGCGGCGTCGAGAACTGGAAGGAGACCCGCCTCTCCAACAACTATCAGTCCGCTTCGAACTGGTTCATCAACGTCAACAACTCGCCGGACTGCGATAACTTCGGCTCGACGTTCGAGTGCCGTCCGTTCATCACCGCGGGCGACATCATCCAGCACAGCCCGATCTTCGCGCTGTCCAAGGGCTCGGACTTCCAGACCCGCTCGGTCTTCGCCAACGACAAGTGGGACTTCAACCAGCACTGGTCGTTCAACCTCGGCGTCCGTTACGACAAGAACAACGGTAAGGACTCCAGCGGCGCCGAAGTGGCCAAAGACTCCGCCTTCAGCCCGCGTCTCGGCCTCATCTATGACATCACGGGCAACGGCCGCTACCGCGTGAACGCGTCGTACAGCAAGTACGTGTCGAAGATCGCCGAGACCATCGGCGGCGCCGGCACGAACGCCGGTGCTCCGGCCACGATCTACTACGAGTACCAGGGACCGGACATCAACGGTGGTGCGAGCCCCACGCTGAACTCCGCCCAGGCTGCCGGTGCGGCATTCGCCTGGTTCAACGCCCTCACCCCGGCGCAGAAGAACGAGCTCATCGTCTTCGCCCGCGTTCCGGGCCTCAACCAGAAGATCGGTGACGACCTCAAGTCGCCCAGCGTGAACGAGTACACCGTCGGCTTCGGTACGCAGCTGACCACGAACTCCTTCGTGCGCGTCGACCTTCTGCACCGCGACTGGCAGGACTTCTACGCCGTGTTCCGTAACCGGAGCTTCGGCATCGTCAACGACCAGTTCGGCAACCGCTTCGACCTCGGCTTCGTCGAGAACAGCAACGACTTCGAGCGCAAGTACAACGCCGTCACCGCGCAGGCTTCGTATCGCCCGTGGGAGCGCCTCAACATCGGCGGCAACTACACCTGGTCCAAGCTGGAAGGCAACGTCACGGCCGAGACCAGCGGCAGCGGCCCCGTTTCCGAGGCGCGCTTCAGCTATCCGGAGTTCCGCGCGTTTGCCCAGAACAACCCGACCGGTCTGCTGAACCCCGACCAGCGCCACAAGCTGCGCGCGTGGGTTTCGTATGACCTGCCGACCCCGATCGGCCGCTGGAACTTCAGCGTCCTCGAGCGCTTCGACTCGGGCACGCACTTCTCGGCCATCGGTACGGTGGACACGCGCTTCAACGCGACTCTCTGCCCGACCTGCCCGGCCAACGCGAACCTTGGCTATGCCACGCCGCCGAGCAACGTGCCCTACTACTTCAGCGACCGCGGCGCCTTCACGTGGGACGACGTGACCTCGACGGACCTCGGCATCAACTACGAGCTCCCGATCTCGCGTCTCAGCCTGTTCGTGCAGGCCGACATCATCAACATCTTCAACGAGCAGGCTCAGGTCGGTGGCGATCAGACGGTGTTCACGCACCGCACCGCCGGCGCCGGCCTCCGTCGCTTCGACCCGTTCACCACTGCTCCGATCGAGTGCCCCCAGGGCAACACCCCGGCGCAGTGCCAGGCCCTCGGCGCGAACTTCCAGCTCGCCTCGACCTTCGGCCAGCCGCTTGCGGCGACCGGCGGTTCGAACACCAACGGCAGCTACCAGCTCCCGCGTACGTACCGCTTCTCGTTCGGCCTCCGCTTCTAATCCCCGGTCATCCCGCAGTTCGTAACTCAGCCCCGGCCGTCTGGCCGGGGCTGATGTTTTTGGGGCGCTCCGGTGCATGCGTCCCTCGGCTATGCTTCGCGAGCTTGAACGTGCGCCTCCGCTCCCTCCTCCTTCTCCTCGTTCTGCTTGCCGCTTTCGCCTGCGGGAAGCGCGAAGAGACCGTCGCCGTCGAGCAGGCCGCGCCGGTCTTCATCATCTCCATCGACACGCTCCGCTCGGACCACCTGCCCGCTTACGGTTTCCGGGGCGGCTCGACTCCGGCCATCGATCGCTTCCGCGGCGAGGCCGTCCTCTTCCAGCGCGCGTTCAGCCACTGCCCGCAGACACTCCCCTCCCACACCTCGCTCTTCACCGGGCTCCTCCCCGCCGAGCACGGCGTGCGCGACAACATCGGCTACGTCCTGCGCGAGGACGTCCCGATGCTGCAGGAGCTCCTCAAGGAGCATGGCTACGCCACCGGCGCCGCCGTCTCGACGCACGTGCTGCGCCGCTCGACCGGTATCGCCCGCGGCTTCGACTTCTACGACGACGAGACCGACGCCGCCGCGGCGAATGCGGCGACGTCGGCGGAGCGCAACGGCGACCGGACGCGCGAGGCGCTCGAGCACTGGCTCGACCAGGCCTCGGGCGACCGCGTTTTCGGCTTCCTACACCTCTATGAGCCGCACAGTCCCTACCGCCCGCCCTCCAAGTACGCGTCGCTGCCGTCGCGATATGACGGCGAGATCGCCTACGCCGACGCCATCGTCGGCCGCTTCCTCGACTACCTCCACAAGCGCGGCTGGTACGACCGGGCGCTGATCGTGGTGATGTCGGATCACGGCGAGGGGCTCGGCGACCACGGGGAGGACGAGCACGGCATCCTTCTTTACCGCGAGGCCATCCAAGTGCCGCTCCTCATCAAGCTCCCGGGCGGCGACCGGCGCGGCGCGGCCGTCGCCGAGCCGGTCGGCCTGACCGATGTCGCGCCGACCATCCTGGCGCGGCTCGGCATGCAGCCACCCGCGGCGATGAAGGGAGCGAACGCGCTCTCTCTCCCCACCGGCGCGCAGCGGCAGATCTTCAGCGAGACGTATTTTCCGCGCCTCCACTTCGGCTGGCACGAGCTGACCTCGCTCGCCGACACCCGCTTTCACCTCATCGCCGGCCGCGGCCGCGAGCTGTACGACTACGTTGCCGATCCGCGCGAAACGCGCGACGTGAGCGAGCAGAACCGCCGCGTGTTGGCCGCGATGTCCGCCGCGCTACAGTCCATCGACATGAAGTTCGCCGGTCCATCCGCGGTGGACCCCGAGGATCAGCGGAAGCTCGCCGCACTCGGCTACGTGGGGAGTACCGTCGGGACAGGCGCCGACCTGCCCGACCCGCGGAGCCGGATCCACATCGTCCGCCTCTTCCGAGACGCGGCGAGTGCCTTCGAGGCCGGGCAGGACGCGAAGACGCTCGCCGCGGTCGACGCCATCATTCGCGACAATCCGAACATGGTCGACGCCTGGGCGCTTCGGGCCCGCACTTACCGCCGGCGGGGCGAGAACGCGAAGGCGCTCGAGGCGCTCAAGTCCGCCATGCAGCGCTTCCCGAACGATCCGAGCGTCGCCCTCGCGCTGGCCGACTTGATGTTCCGCATGGGCGACTACGACGGCGCGAAGCAGCACGCGCAGCTCGCGGTGCAAGGGAACGCCACGCTGGCCCACGAGACGCTGGCGCGCATGGCCCTGCAGCGGGGCAACACGGACGAGGCGGCGCAGGAGGCGGCGCTCGCGCTGAAGGAGTCGCCCAGCCGTACGGCGACGCTTCGCCTCCTGGCCGACATCCGCAAGCGCCAGGAGCATTGGGACGACCAGCTCTCCCTGCTCGACCGCGCCGCGGCGGAGATCGAGGCCCGCCACCTCCCGCCCGTCGAGGACCTCCACTTCGACCGAGGCGAAGCGCTCCTCCACCTCCAACGCGGCCCGGAATCGGAAGAGGCGTTCGCCACCGAGACGCGTCTCTTCCCCAGGAACCTCAAAGCCTGGGGCAGCCTCGCTCTCGTCCGGGCCGCGAAAGGCGACCCCGCGGCTGCGAAAGCCACGCTGCAGGACATGCTCCGCCAGAATCCAGGGGCCGCGGCAACCAAGGTGGCGGCAGAGACGTTCGAGGCGATGGGCGATCGCGCATCAGCCGCCGAGATGCGGCGCGCCGCGCGCTGAGCGACCGTCCA
>DATEOX010000166.1:0-3687 GCA_035273585.1 Thermoanaerobaculia bacterium | reverse complement strand
CGCGCGCATGTCCAGGCCGGTCTCCGGCTCGTCGGAGCGGTAGAGCAGGTATCGCCCGTCCGGCGCGCCGCTCAGCGCGTACTGCGAGACGTGCGGCCGCGAGCGCGGGATCGGCTCCTCTTCCCCGGCGCCGCTGGCCGGCTTCTGCGTCAGCCGCTCGATGCCGGTGTGGTCGTCGCTGAAGAAGAGGCTCGCCCCGCCCGGCCCCCACACCGGCGAGTACTGGTTCCCCCTCGTGAAGCTGAACCTCCTCGGTACGCCTTCGGCCGATGCCGCCAGCCAGATGTGGTTCAGCCCCTCGTCCGGATCGAAGTGCCCGAACGCGATGCGGGTGCCGTCCGGCGACAGCGTCACTCCTTCCATCTCTCCCGGCGTCCCGATGACCTCCGTCCGCCGCCCGAGCCGGTCGTACCAGCCGAGGCGCATGGGGACGGTCGCGTGGCGGCGGAAGGCGATGACGTCCGGGCCGGCGGCGGAGATCGGGACATAGCCGCGGTCGAGATAGAAGACGAGGCCGTCGGCGACGGTCGCGGTCTCGCCCGTGAGGCGCAACTGCTTCGGGTCGAAGCGCTGCCGCACGAGGACGCCGTCGCGGACGTACAGCAGGTCGTCGCCGGCCAACGCGACGCTGCCGGTGGTGGCCATCACCGGCCTCGTCTCGCGCGGCTTGCCGAGAGAGCCGGACCAGATGCCGCTCCGGGAGGCGTCGAGGGCCTGGGCGAAGAAGAGGAAACGGTCCTGATCGGGGAGGAAGACGGGCCAGCGATGGGAGTACGTCTGCGCGTCGGGCACGGTCACGGGCTGCGGCATGCCGCCCGCGGCCGGGACGCGGAAGAGGCCGTTCTTGCTGTTCGGGGCGAAGAGAATCACGCCGTCGCGGCTCCAGGCGCCGCCGCGCCCGGAGGTCGCGTCGCAGATGGTCTGCGGCGGCCCGTCCGGCAGCGACATCCGCTTCAGCTTCCCGCCGGCAAAGAAGGCGATGGCATCACCCTGCGGCGACCAGAACGGATACTCCGCCCCCTCGGTGCTCTCGAGCTGCCGCGCCTCGCCGGCCGCGAAGTCGCGCAGCCAGAGGTAGGAGCGCCCGTCTGGCGTGGTGGCGACGAAGACCAGGCGCCGGCCGTCCGGCGCGAGCGCGAATCCGCCCCCTTCCCCGAGCGACGGAAAGTCGGAGCCCGCCGGCGGCGCGACGGCGAACCTTATCGTCTCCCTCGGGGCTTTCGGCCGGATGAGCATCGCCCCGGCGATGAAGGCCAGCAGCGCGGCGACGGCGGCCGCTGCCGCGACGGGCCACTTCGGCCGCTCGCGTTTCGCCTCCTCATCCGGCTCGCGCAGCCACTCCAAGGCGAGCTTCACATCATGGGCCGACTGAAAGCGCTCGTCCGGATCCTTGGCCAGGCAGGTCTGCACGATCCGGTCGAGCCGCCGCGGCAGCAGCCCCCGCACGCGCGAGGGCGGCTGCGGATGCTGGCTCATGATGGCCGCGATCAGGCTGGCGTTCGACTCGGCCTGGAACGCGCGCAGGCCGGTGGCCATCTCGTAGAGGATGGCTCCGAAGGCGAAGATGTCGGTGCGCGCGTCGAGCGGCTTGCCTTCGAGCTGCTCCGGCGCCATGTACGGCACGGTGCCGAGGATCTGCCCCTGGGCGGTGAGCGAACGCTTCGTGGTGGTGTGGTCGATCTCGCCCTGCAGCAGCGACGGCTGCTCCGCCGGCTTGCGCATCCACGTGGCCAGCCCGAAGTCGAGCAGCTTCGCCCCGCCACGGGTGAGGATGATGTTCCCCGGCTTGAGGTCGCGATGGACGATGCCGTGCCGGTGCGCCTTCTCCAGCGCGTCGGCGATCTCGATCCCAATGCGGAGGACCTCCTCCAGCGCCATCGGCCCGTCCACGAGTCGCTCGAGGAGCGCCTGTCCCTCCAGGTACTCCATGACCAGGTACTCGGTCCCGTCCTGCGACCCGACGTCGTACAACCGGCAGATGTTCGGATGCGTGACGGCGGAGATGGCCCGCGCCTCCCGCTCGAACCGCAGCCTCAGGTCGGGGTCGCCGGCCACTTCCTGGGGCAGGATCTTGATGGCCACCGTCCGGTCCAGCCGCGTGTCCCGCGCCCGGTACACCTCCCCCATCCCTCCCGTCGCAACGGGAGCGAGGATCTCGTACGGACCAAGCCGCGTACCAGCGAGCGGGCGCAAGGGTGGGGGAAGTGTAGCGCGGGGTCACGCGGAGGGGTGAACGCGCCTCAATGCGCCGACGCCGCGCCATTTGTCGACGATGCGGCGCCTGGCGTCCGGAATGTCGCCGAATTCGACAAACGCCGGCTCACAGATCTTCAGAATCAGTGACCACTGCCATTCGAAGGATGAGCCGTCCTCCATGAGTCCGCAGATTGCCGCACCGTCGTAGATGATCGTCACATCGAGCAGCCTCGTCTGCGCATCGATCTGCTCGAACTCGCAGATGAAGGCGCGGGAGATCAGATAGGAGTATCGCGACTCGAATGTGACCATCAAGGAATCACTGCCTGCATCGATGTGTACATCGCTGATCGCATTAAAGCCTTCGATGCTCGCCGTATAAGGAAAGATCGGCGCGTCGGGCAGGCGGTCGTCCGCAATGAAGCGAAGGCGAAGCGCTCGATGCTCCGACATGGAGACGGCGCACGTGTCCTTCAATACGATCGCCTGCGCGTAGGCAGAGGAAGCGACCGGCTCGCGGAGCTCCGCCGCATCGTTGACTTGCAGCCGGTCCGCTGCGCCGGCGGCATCCAGGATCTCGGCAATTTGCTCTGCCTCTTCCAGCAACGCGACGGACGAACCGGCCCAGTCACTGTCCCAGCCGTCTTCAGGTTCCGGCATGACCGTCGCCCGATAGACGTCGTCCCCCGCGAGAAGCAGATGCGGGAACTTCGGCTTTTTGCCTTCGTCCACGGCATCGAGATACGCCGCTTCCACATTGAGACACGCGATCATCGCGGCGTGCCCTGCGGACGTGTCCGGACCGAGATGCGCGGGGAATCGCTCGGCGGCAGGATGACCATACAACTCGATATGGAGCGCCTCCCAACGCAACGGCGTGAGTCGCCAGCGGGTGTGCAATACGCGGCGACTCCTCCACGAATCGACATCTCCGTGGTGAGACGCTTGGAGAAGCAACGCGTCGGCAAGGTCGAACGATATGGCCATCAGGGCCCGGTGCCTTTCGGCGGTGCCGCGCTCTGTTCGTTGACCATCTCGAAATACTGTTCGCGCTCTTCATCGGACAGTTTGTCCACCGTCCTGCCGCCGAAATGCTTCTTTAAAGCGTCCATCTCGATCTTCATCAACGCCCGATCATCCTGCGCGTTGAGCTTGTCCGCAATGGCAAGATCGATCGCGATCGTCACGACTCCGCCTGCGAGTTTCGCACCCGCTTTTCCTGCGACCGATGCCGTTTCCTTTTCGAGCAGAGAGGTGAGCGCCTTGTTCGCTTTTGCGCCACCAGCCGGCCGAGCCCTCTCGCGGGCGCCGGGCACCATACCTAGCGGGCAGTCGGTCGTGTCAGCGGTCGGCTGCCATCATGAGGGCGTCCCAGCGCGCAGGCGGAGACTCCGCCAACAGATTGAAGTATGGCAGTAATGCTGGGAAGGCGTGTATGCAGGCTTCGACCAGTGGACCGCAATCGCTGACTACTGTCTTTCCAATGGATCG
>DATEOX010000165.1:0-8132 GCA_035273585.1 Thermoanaerobaculia bacterium | reverse complement strand
CCTCGCCGGGCTGATCGTCATCATGACGATCATCTCCGTGATCGTCGCCTTCACCGTGCCCCGGCAGTGGTCGATGATCATGCAGCGCGACCGGGAGCGGCAGACGATCTTCATCATGAAGCAGTACGCGCGAGCCATCATGGAGTGGCAGCGGCGCCACGGCGGCCTCCCCACCAGCCTCGATCAGCTCAAGGAGGCGCGCAGCCCCCGCTTCCTGCGCGGCATCAAGGCGGAGTACGCCGATCCGCTCACGGGCAAGGTGGACTGGATCCTCGTCCCGCCCGGCGCCGTGACCCAGAACGTCCCGGGCGCGCCGACCATCGGCGGCGGCACCACTCCGGGCGGCACGACCGGCACCACGGGAACGACCGGCACCACCGGCACGCAGTCGCAGACCTCCGGGCCGGGCAATTTCAACCCCGAGCTCTCGCCGAAGGACTACGTCGGCCCGTTCGTCGGCGTCCGTCCGAACAAGACCGGCAAGGCCATGCTCTCCCTCAACGGCAACGACCAGTACGAGCAGTGGTCCTACACGGTCATCGACCTGCAGAACGAGATCAATGCGCGGAACAACCCGCCGCAGCTCGGCCAGCCGGGGACGCCGCGCTAGCGGCCACGGGCCGCTGCGCTGGTTGGCCAAGCCTCGGCGACCCTCTGCGCCGGAGCGATTTTCTGCCGCGCACTCTGCTAGTGTGTTGAGTTATAAGTTAGCAGCATAAATGTATGTGATGTCGTGTTCTACCATCACGGAGGACACGGCGATGCGCACCGGGCGACCGAAGACGGAGGTCATTCTCACCGACGAGGAACGCGAGCAGCTGCAACGTTGGTCGCGTCGTCCGAAGACAGCGCAGGCTCTTGCCCAGCGTGCCCGGATTGTTTTGACATGCGCGGACGGACATTCAAACGACGAAGTCGCGCGCCAACTGAAAATCACCGCGCAAACGGTCGGTAAATGGCGGAGACGATTTGTCGCTCAGCGCCTGGAAGGGTTGCTCGATGAGCCACGGGTCGGCGCTCCTCGAAAAATCTTGGATGCGGACGTGGAGCGAGTGCTGACGTTGACGCTCGAGTCGAAGCCGAAAGACGCCACCCACTGGAGTACTCGCTCGATGGCTGATGCGAGTGGACTCACGCAGACGGCCGTGAGTCGTGTCTGGCGTGCATTCGCACTTCAGCCGCATCGTACGGAGACCTTCAAGTTATCGAAGGATCCACAGTTCATCGAGAAGGTCAGAGACATCGTCGGTCTCTACATGAACCCTCCGACCAAGGCGCTGGTGCTGTGTGTCGATGAGAAGTCCCAGATTCAGGCGCTCGATCGAACGCAGCCTATTTTTCCGATCCGTCCAGGACAGGCCGAGCGTCGTACTCATGACTACGCTCGCTACGGGACGACCTCGCTCTTCGCGGCACTCGACCTGGTGACCGGCAACGTCATCGGCGAGTGCCATCGCCGCCACCGGAGCGTCGAGTTTCGACACTTCCTCGACACCATTGAGGCTGCCGTGCCGGCGGACCTGGATGTTCATCTGGTTCTCGACAACTACGGCACGCACAAGTCACCGACGATTCGACGCTGGCTGGCCAAGCGGCCGCGTTTCATCGTGCACTTCACGCCGACCAGTGCTTCCTGGATGAACCTGGTTGAACGCTTCTTCGCGACCCTGACCGAAAAGCAAATACGCCGCGGGACCTTCAGAAGCACGCGACAACTCGAAGCCGCCATCAAGAACTACTTGCGTCTCTACAACGAAGACCCTCGTCCCTTCGTTTGGCACAAAACGGCCGACGAGATCCTCGAATCCGTCGGCCGATTTTGTCAGCGAATTTCCAACTCAGGACACTAGAAGCTGATCTTGCGCACGTAGTGGCAGGTGTACCCGTGCGGATTCTTCTGCAGGTAGTCCTGGTGGTACTCCTCGGCCGTCCAGAACGCCTTCGCCGGCACGATCTCCGTCACCACCGGACGCTTCCACGCCCCTGACTTGTCGACGCGGGCCTTCACCTTCTCCGCGGTCCGGCGCTGCTCCTCGTCGTGATAGAAGATCGCCGAGCGGTACGAGGTGCCCATGTCGTTCCCCTGGCGGTTGAGCGTCGTCGGGTCGTGCAGCTTGAAGAAGAAGAGGAGGATGTCCTCGTACGAGATCTTCTTCGGATCGAACGTGATCCGGATGGCCTCGGCGTGGCCCTCGTGGTGCTCGTACGTGGCGTTCGCCACGTCGCCGCCGGTGTAGCCGACTTCCGTATCCACCACGCCGGGCAGCTTGCGGATCAGCTCCTCCACGCCCCAGAAACAGCCGCCGGCGAGCGTCGCCTTCTGCAGATTCATCGGTGCTCCTTTTTGCGGGCCGGCTGCCGCGGAGAGCGACAGCATGCAGATCGTGAGGAAGAATGTGAGTGTCGGTCGCATCGCAACAGGCCAACGGCCCGGCGGGCGCGAATATTCGGGCCGGCTATCCACTAAGATGCGCGCACATGGCCCGTCCGAACATCCATCGCGCCATTCTCCCCAGCGGCCTCACGGTGCTGATCGAGAGCCTGCCCTACGTCCGCTCCGTCGCTCTCGGCTACTACCTGCGCAGCGGCTCGGCGGTGGAGACGGAGGAGCACGGCGGCGCCTCGCACTTCCTCGAGCACCTCGTCTTCAAGGGGACGAAGCGGCGCTCCACGTCCGACATCGCCAAGGTCATCGACATCCTCGGCGGCGACGTCGATGCTTTCACCGGGAAGGAGTACACCTCGTTCTACGCGCACGTGCTCGACGAACAGGTGGACACCGCGCTCGACCTGCTGACCGACATCTGCATCGCCCCGAACTTCAGCGACGCCGACGTGGAATCGGAGCGGAGCGTCATCCTGGAAGAGATCAAGATGGTGGAGGACACGCCGGACGACCTGGTGCACGAGATCTTCGTCACCGCCTTCTGGGCCGACCATCCGCTCGGCCGCCCGATCCTGGGCACCGAGGAGACGGTGAACCGGCTGCAGCGGGAGCAGATCGAGGCCCATTACGCCGAGACCTTCCATCCCTCGAACATGATCTTCTGCGCCTCGGGGAACGTCCGGCCGGAGCAGATCATGCCCTTCCTGGAGAAGGCCTTCCCCGCCGACCGCCTCCCGCCCATGCGCCGCGACTGGGTGCCTCCCGCGCCCAACCAGCACCTCATCCTGCGCGAGAAGCGCGAGCTCGAGCAGGTCCACCTCTGCCTCGGCTCGCGGGGCTATCCACAGCAGCGGCAGGAGCGCTATGCCGCGGCGCTCTTCAACACGATCCTCGGCGGCGGGATGTCGTCGCGCCTCTTCCAGCGCATCCGCGAAAAGGAAGGCCTCGTCTACACCGTGATGTCGTATCACAACGGCTACCTGCACGGAGGCTACGAGGCGGTCTACGCCGCGTGCGCACCGAAGAACCTCCGCCGCGTGCTGAACATCACGCTCGAAGAGATGCGGAAGATCCGCCGCGAGAACGCGACGCCGGACGAGCTCGCGGCGGCCAAGCTGCACCTCAAGGGCTCGATCCTCCTCTCACTCGAGTCGACCGTGAGCCGGATGTCCGGCATCGCCCGCCAGGAGTACTACTTCGGCCGCCAGTTCTCCCCCGACGAGATCATCGAGCACATCGACGCCGTGACGCTCGATGATCTCCAGCAGGTCGCCGACACGATCGTCGATCCGGGGTCGCTGTCGCTGACGCTGCTCGGCAATTTGAAGTCGCCGGGGGTGTCGATGGATTTCTTGCGCGATGCGGTTGCGTAGCAGTTGCTGGTTGCTCGTTACTGTTGCTAGGGAACCTCTGCACAGGTAGGCGATCCGCGGGATGACGGTCGAAGAGCGTCAACCCGCACGCCGGGATATTGCAGTTTGGATCGCTCGTTGGCGGTCATCGCGGTCTGCGATGGTTGGCGGTGGGCTGTGGAGACACTTCCGCCTACGTTGGCAGCAGTTTCAAACGAAGCATGTACAGGTTTGCCAGCGCGAAGGTGGCGAAGACCCGGGCGGTGTTCTTCATCAGGCAGCGATAACGGACCTTCGCGAAGCCCCATAGCTGTTTCACGATTCGGAAGGCGTGCTCCCCGCGAGCTCGCTCTCGCGAGCGGGTCCGGTTGATCGCTTTCTGATGATCCGTCAGTGGCTTGGTCGAGTGGCCGCGCCGGTTCACCCGATAGCGGATACCCGCGTCGCGATACGCCTTGCGGTCCGCTTCCTTCCAATACGCCTGATCTCCGAAGATCTCGCGCTCGGCGCCATGCAGCAGGTTCGCCATCTCCGTGATGTCGGCCGTGGCCGCGTGAGTCGTGGTCAGCGTGTGCACCAGTCCGTGTCTATCAGTGCCGACATGGACCTTCATTCCGAAGTGCCAGGTCTTGCCCTTCCTGGTCTGACGCATCTCCGGATCGCGGCTGCCGGTCGCATTCTTCGTCGAGCTCGGCGCCGCGATGATCGTGGCGTCGACGATCGTTCCGGATTTCATCAGCAGATTCTTTTCGGCCAGCAGTGTGTTCACCTCGTGGAAGATCGCCTCGGTCAGCCCGTGCTTCTCGAGCAGGTGCCGGAACCGAAGAATCGTCGTCTCGTCCGGCACCTGGTCGTCACCCAGTTCCACTCCGGCGAAGCGCCGCATCGACTCGCTGTCGTAGACGGCGTCCTCGGCCTGCGGATCGGAAAGATCGAACCAGAGCTGTAGAAAGTAAATCCGCAGCATCTTGTCCAGACCGACCGGTTGCCGTCCCTTTCCCGCCTTCGGGTAATGCGGCTCGATCAGCTCCATCAGACGCTTCCACGGGATGATCGCGTCCATCTCCGCCAGAAACCGCTCCCGCCGCGTCACCCGTCCCTTGCTCTTCCACGCCAAGCCCGCGAACGTCTGCTGATCACTCATGTATCCCTCGTGATCGCAGTATCGGCCACTATCGCGTTTTCCACAGCACGCCACTGTCCCGACTTGTGCAGAGGTTCCCTAGTAGGACACCCGGCCGGACGATCTACCAGCAACCAGCAACTAATGACCAGCAACTATCTCGCCGCCTCCGCTCCGCTCCCCTTCCGCGTGTCCTTGAACTCCACCTCCACGTTCGGGGCGAGGCGATGCGAGGCCTCCTCGGCGTCCCAGTTCGTCAGGCGCACGCAGCCGTGCGACGAGGCGTAGCCGATCGAGTCGGGGTCGCTCGTACCGTGGATGCCGAAGTGCGGCTTGCTCAGTGCGATCCAGACCACCCCCACCGGCGAGTTGGGGCCGGGCTGGAGGTGCGCCTCCGGGTCGGAGTCCGGCACCTCGTGGAAGAGCGTCGGCTGGTAGTGGAAGTGCGGGTCCTGGACGATCTTCGCCACCTTCACCGTCTCGTTCGGCGAGGGGTCGTACTTCGAGCCGACCGTCGTCGGAGCGTGGAAGATCAGCCGCCCCGAGGCGTCGAAGCCGTTCAGCGTGTTGCCGTTGAGCGAGACGACGACCTTCGCGATGTCCGGCCGGTCGGCGGTCATCGGCTCGCGGACGTTCGGCACCACGAGCGTCGCTCCCGTCTCCAGCTCGGAGAACTTCACGTCCGGATTGAGCATGTCGAGGAAGTCCTCGGTGGTGTGGAACTTCTCCGCCAGCTTCTCCCGGACCGACTCGTAGCAGAGGCAGTCGAGCTTCTCCTTGTCGTACACGTCCTCCGGGATCGAGACGAACGGCCCCTTCAGGTCGTCCGCGGTGAGCGTGTGCCGTGTCAGGGCCGGCGCGTAGCCAACAGTCGAGGCGAGCGAGCGGAAGGTCGGCTCGTCCATCTCGCCCGTCGACTCCAGGCCGTGCGCGCGCTGGTACCACCAGGTCGAGATGGCCGAGTTGCGGCCCCAGCGTCCATCGAGCGCGCCGACGGAGAAGTCGGCCCGGTCGAGATACACCTGCGCCTTGAGCACCGAGGGTCCGCTGACGTCGCCGCGGATGGGGACCAGGATCGGGGCCGCATCGAGCTGTCCGAGGTCGAGGCCCTTGAACGACTCCTTCGTCTTCTTCGTCCGTGCCGTGAAGACGAGCTTCGCCGCCTGGGCCTGATCGGCGGCGGCCTGCTGCTGCGCCGCGGCCTGTTGCGCGGCGGCCTGGGCCGCCTGCTGCTCGCGGAACGACTGCAACTGCCGCCACTGCTCATCGAAGCGCTGCTGCTCGCGCGCCTTCGGATCGTCCTTCGGCCCGCCGAACGGCGCGTTCACCTCGTTCGCGGTGTCGCGCACTTTGGTCGCGACGTTCTGCGCCGCGCCCTGTGCTTTTTCCTTTGCCTGGTGTGCCTGGTCCCTGCTGCAAGCGAGCGCGAGCATCAGCAGCGTCGCGCCCGCCAGTCTGGTTGTCGTCTTCATGGATGAGTTCAATAGCAAAGGGGCTGCCGAGGCTGTCCTCCAGCCGAGGTAGACTTCGAATCCCAGTGATCACGTACCTCAAAGTGAGGAACCTGGCCATCGTCGAAGAGCTCGCCATCGAGCCGGGGGCGGGGCTCAACGTCCTGACGGGCGAGACGGGGGCCGGCAAGTCGCTGCTCATCGACTCGCTGGAGTTCCTGCGCGGGGCGCGCGGCTCGACGGAGATGATCCGGAGCGGCGCGGAGAAGATGACCGCCGAGGCGATCTTTCATCTGCCGGCGGCGGCGCGGGAGATCCTCGATGCGGCCGGCATCGACGCGGAGCCGGCGGGCGACGGCGTGGAGCTCATCGTCAAGCGGGAGATCGCCGCGAACGGGCGGGGGCGGGTGCTGCTGAACGGCTCCGCGCTTTCCGTGCGGGAGCTGGGCGGGGCGATGGATGCCGTGCTGGAGATCCACGGCCAGCACGAGTCGCATCAGCGCGTGGCGGGGCAGAACTATCGGCAACTGCTCGACGAATTCGGCGCGCACGATGCGCTGCTCGACGCGACGCGCGCGACGCATCACGCCTGGCGCGCGGCGGCGGAGCAGCTCGAGGAGATGCTCGGCGCGCAGCGCGACCGGGCCCTGCGGCTCGACCTCCTGCGCTACCAGGTCGAGGAGATCTCCGCGGCGAAGCTCGACCCGACCGAGGAAGAGGCGCTGCGCGGCGAGCGAAGCATGCTGGCTCACGCGCGGGAGATGATCGAGGCCACCTCCGGCGCGTTCGCGCTCGTCGATGATGATGAGGACTCGGCGCTGGCCCAGCTCGCCCGCGCGCAGCATCTGCTCCAGCCGCTGGCGAAGGAGATCGCCGAGCTGGAGCAGATCGCCGGCGACCTGCAGGACGTCACCTACCGGCTGCAGGACGTCGCGCGCACGCTCGGCCAGCTCTCCGAGAACGTCCGCCACGATCCGGCGCGCCTGGAGGAGGTCGAGGACCGCCTGGTGACCATCGAGCGCCTGAACAAAAAGTACGGCGGCTCGGTCGGCGCCGTGCTGGAGCACCTCGGGCGGATCCAGGACGAGTTCGAGCGGCTGAGCGACTTCGAGGCGAACGTCGAGAAGCTGCAGCGGACGACGGATGCGCGCCTGGACGATTACCGTCGCGCGGCCGAGAAGCTCTCCGCGGCGCGGAAGAAGGCGGCCCAGAAGTTTCAGGCCGCCATCCAGGCGGAGCTGAACGACCTGGCCATGGAGCGGACCACCGTCCGCGTGACGGTGGAGAGCGGGAACGAGTCGGCGGAGGGCGTCGACCGCATCGACATCCTCATCGCGCCGAACCGCGGCGAGGAGCCGAAGGCGATGCAGCGGATCGCCTCCGGCGGCGAGCTCTCGCGCATCCAGCTTGCCATCGCCGCGGCGCTCTTCGAGGCATCGCCGCATGCCGCCGCCGCGACGCTCGTCTTCGATGAGATCGATGCCGGCATCGGCGGGCGGGTGGCGGAGGTGGTGGGGCGCAAGCTGCAGGAGCTGTCGGCGCGCAACCAGGTCGTCTGTGTCACCCATCTGCCGCAGATCGCCGCTTTCGGCACGACGCATTTCTCGGTCTGGAAGGAAGACGCGGCCGGCCACACCCGGGCGCGCATCCGCCGCCTGGATGACGAGGAGCAGCGCGTCTCGGAGATCGCCCGGATGCTGGGCGGCGAGTCGATTCCCGCCTCGGCCGTCCTGCACGCGCGGGAGCTGCTGGAGAACGCGCGTTTCAAGAACCATCGCCCCGCCGAGCGGGGAGAGGGTGGCGCGCAGCGCCGGGTGAGG
>DATEOX010000164.1:0-6230 GCA_035273585.1 Thermoanaerobaculia bacterium | reverse complement strand
AGGTATCGAGGCGCAGCTCGCGGTTCGTGAAGTCGGTGCGGCCGCGCTCCTCGCGCTCGCGCAAGAGGCGCCAGAGGATGCGGCCCGGCACGTTGCGCACGAGGTACTCGTCGTCGATGAAGACGCAGTCGTCGTTGCGGTAGTAGACCAGCGTCCGGGTCGGCGCGCTCTTCTTCGCGATGGCGAGCATCGGGCGCGGCTCGGGCGTGTCGTGGACCTCGTCCGCGGCGCGCTCCTGCATCCGGTCGATGCCGAGCGCGATCTGGTTGCCGATCAGCTCCAGGTAGGCCTCGTGCCACTCGCCGAAGCGGAGGGCGAGCTTGCTCTGCGCAGCGAGGACGCCCACCAGGCGGTCGCCGACGACGAGCGGGATCACCAGCGCACTCTGGGCGTCGGGCAGACCGGGCAGCGGGATCTCCGGCTTCACCGCGCTGCCGCTCTGCTGCGCCTCGCGGCGGATGGCCCGGCCGTAGCGGAGGCTCGTCTCCAGGCCGCTGATGCGCAGCAGCCGCCGCTCCCGCGCCACCGCGCCGATCAGCCCCTCGCCGATCAGCACCTCCGCGCCGACGCCGCTCTCGCCGAAGCCGCAACTGGCTATGGTCACGAGCCGCTCGCCGTCAGGATCGGCCAGGAGAACCATGACGTGATGAAAACCAAAGTACTGGTCGAGCGCGTCGAGCACAGAGTCGAGCAGCGACTCGAGGTCGGCCGCGCGGTTGATCCGGTCGGAGATGATCTGCACGCCGCGCAGCTCGGTGCGGATGCCGTCCAGCGAGATCTCCTCGATCTCGCCGTCCGGCGGCGCGTCGGTGAGGAAGCCGTCGACGGACTCGATACGCTCGATCTCGAAGACGTCCGCGGCGATGAGGCGGAAGACGCCGGCCATGCCGGTGTGCGAGGCGATGGCCTCGATGCGCATGGCCATCGTGTCGAAGAGCGGCCCGCTCATCTCCGAGCGGAGGAACTTCAGATGCAGCCGATACGCCTGGAGCGTCGCCGCGTCCAGCACCTCGGCGCACACGTACGGGTTCACGTCGAGGTTGCGCCGCGTCTTGTTGAAGAACTGGCAACTGAGCGCCACGTGGCGGTCATCGACGAGGTACACCTGGCTGACGTACGTCGCGTTGGGCATGCCGTGCGCGTCGGCGGTGGCGATGATGCTCGGCATCACCCCCTGGAAGCAGCGGAAGAGGTCGCGGAGGTTCGGGGTCATGATGGGATGGCGGCTCCGGCCTTCGGCCCTGGAGTCTGATCGAACACCTGCTCGACGCTCACGTCGATGGCGAACGCCGGCCAGTGGTTGATGCGCCGCGTGACATGCCTCGGTAGGCCGAGCTCGGCCAAGCGCGCGGCGAAGTCGCCGAGCTGCCGCTCCACCAGCTCCGCCTCGTCGGCGCGGGCCAGGCGGACGGCGCGCATCAGTCCTTTGATCTGCAGCGAGGTGTGGTCCGGGACCCGGGAGAGCCCGATGGCGATCCGGCGCGTGGTGGCCAGGTTGGCCACCGTCTCCTGCGCCGTGGCCACCGGCGCGTAGATGGTCACGGTGTCGTAGTCATCGCGGGAAGTTAGGGCGACGGCGCGGCAGCAGGCGGGCCGGCCGTTCGCGTCGGCCGTGCCGATGAAGAGCGAGACCCCGCCTTCCGCGCATCCTCTGAGGCGTTCCTTGGACATGGGACGGTCATTTTAGGATCTTTTTAGGATTCGGACCAGGGTCATTGGCGGTTCGCCTGCGCGGCAGCGATCTTTTCGGATCGGGGTAGGGAACGCTTAGCAACCGCGCGTCGGCGGACGCCCTAACTTGCACGGGCAAAGGAGATCAACACCGATGACCTACCGCCCCTCGTTCTACCGCGACGTCCACAAAGGCATCCGCGCCCTGCTCTTCGACCTGGTGCAGAAGTCGGGACGCCTCGATTTCGCCGACAAGGCGGCCGTCGCGCGGTACCGCGCCGAGCTGAAGACGGCCATCGACTTTTTGATGGGCCACGCCGAGCACGAGAACCGGTTCATCGGACCACTGCTCGCCGAGCACGCGCCGGAGCTGGCCCGCCGCATCGGCGCCATCCATGAGGATCAGGAGCATGAGCTGCCGGAGCTGCTGGCCATGATCGACCGCGGCGCGGCGCACGGGTTCGTGCTCGAGCTGGCGCGCATCAGCGGCGAGCTGCTCGTGCACATGACGGAGGAGGAAGAGGTGCTGATGCCCACCCTCTGGGCATCGATGACCGATGCGGAGATCATCGCCGTGCACGAGGCGCTCGTCGCCTCCATCCCGCCGGACGAGATGGCCTATGCGCTGAGCTGGATGCTTCCGTCGATGAATCCCGCCGAGCGCGCCGCGCTGCTGGGCGGCATCCGCGCCACGGCGCCGCCGGAGGTCTTCGGCTTCGTGCGCGGTCTGGCGAAGAGCGTTCTCACGCCCGCGGACGACGAGGTGCTGGAGCGCCAGCTCGCGGCGTGATCAGCCGACCGTGGCCAGGAAGCGCGGCCCCTTCCTGGCCTTCGTCGCCTGCTCGAAGGCGTAGGCGAGCTTCAGCAGCGTCGGCTCGCTCCACGCGCCGGCGAAGAACGAGATGCCCACCGGCAGCCCGAAGGCGAAGCCAGCCGGCACCGTGATGTGCGGGTAGCCCGCGACCGCGCTCGCCGTGGAGAAGCCGCCGGTGAAGTGGTCGCCGTTGATGAGGTCCGTCGGCCACACCGGGCCGCCGGTGGGCGCGACGAGGGCGTCGAGCTTGTGCTTCTTCAGCGTGGCGTCGATCCCTTCCGTGCGCGAGAGGCGGTGGTTCTTCGCCAGCGCCTTCTTGTACGCGGCGTCGGTCAGCGGCCCCTTCTTCTCCGCCATCTCGAAGATCTCCTGGCCGAAGTAGGGCATCTCCCGGTCGCGGTTCGCCTCGTTGAACTTGATGAGGTCGGCCAGGGTGAGCTTCAGCGGCTTCAGGTACTCGTTGAGGTCGGCCTTGAACTCGTAGAGGAGGACCTCGAACTCCGTGTCGTCGTACTTGCCGGCGGTGGTCATGTCCGCCGGATCGACGAGGATGGCGCCCTGTTGCTTCAGCGCGTCGAGGGCCTCCTTCATGATCGCGTCGACGTGCATGTTGAAGCCGAAGTAGTGCCGGGCCACGCCGATGCGCGCGCCCTTCAGGCCGCCGGCGTCGAGGAACGGCGTGTAGTCCGCGTGGACCTTGCCGCGGCTCTTCATCGTGATGGGGTCGCGCTCGTCGACGCCGGTCAGCGCCCCGAGGAGGATGGCCGCGTCGCGGACGGTGCGGGCCATCGGGCCGGCCGTGTCCTGGCTGTGCGAGATCGGAATGATGCCGCTGCGGCTGACCAGGCCGAGGGTCGGCTTGATACCAACCAGGCCGCTCGCGGACGAGGGGCAGACGATCGAGCCGTCCGTCTCCGTCCCGATGCCGATCGCAGCCAGGTTCGCCGCGATGGCCGCCCCGGTGCCGGAGCTCGACCCGCACGCGTTGCGGTCGAGCGCGTACGGATTGCGCGTGAGCCCGCCGCGCGCGCTCCAGCCGCTGGTGGAGCGGGTGGAGCGGATGTTGGCCCATTCGGACAGGTTGGTCTTGCCGAGGATCACCGCGCCAGCGTCTCTCAGCCTCTTCGCCACCGCCGCGTCCCGTTCCGCGATGTGCTCCGCGAGGGCGAGCGAGCCGGCGCTGGTGCGCATCCGGTCCGCGGTGTCGATGTTGTCCTTGATCAGCACGGGGATGCCGTGCAGCGGCCCCCGCACCCGCCCCTCTTTGCGCTCCTGATCCCGCTCGCCGGCGATGGCCAGCGCGTCCGGATTGCGCTCGATGACCGCGTTCGTGGTGCGCTTGTCGAGGGCGTCGATGCGCGCCAGGTACGCCTGCGCGATCCCGCGCGAGGTCCACCGCCCGCTACGCATCCCCTCCTGGAGTTGCTCGACCGTGATCTCGTCGAGCTCGAAAGCCGGGACGTCCTGCGCGGTGGCCAGCAGCGGCTTGGCCAGCACCGCGGCCGCCCCGAGCGCGGTGACGCCGAGGAATTTGCGACGGTCGATGTTGCTCATGGAGGTGCTTGATACGCGCGGGCGGGGGCGGAGTCAACCATCGCCGTCAGTGTCGCAGCTCTCCACCTGTGACGAAGTGGAAGATCATCGGCCATACCCTTGCCAGAGGAGCGCCATTGGCTGCGTCTTCAGCAGCTGGAATTAAGGAGGTTCTTCCGTCGACCGCAAACGTATGCAAACGGCCTGTTGCGGCTTCGGGGTTGCAGTCATTGACTCCCCGCCGGCGAGGTAAGGGTGGAGGCGAGCGACACTGGCTCAAGGTCCGCTGGGTCCAGTGGCTCAGAAATCTTTGCCCGTTGTGCACTCAAGCTGCTCAGGCAATCTCTCGGCAATGAGGCAATATTGCTCTGGCAAATGCCTCAGGTCCACCTCTCCCACAATTGGGAAACGCTTGTCCCTCGGCTTGTCGATAGCCAAATGGCTCTTAAGTTAAAGTTAGGCGACACCACTCGCGAGGCACACCCAACTCGCGGGGCGGGAGGAGATTCGAGTCTCGGCTTGCTTCGCCTACGGCTTCTCATCTTGCCGACGATCAGTTTGACCGAAAGCAATTTCGCCCGCTCCGACGAAGACAGCTAATCGGCAACGACAGTCATCTCACTGAACGTTTCGCTGAGAATGAACACGCCATATCGGTGCCCGGTTTCGAAGCTGAAAGGCCCTTCAGTAGCGGTTGAGGAAGTCCAATATCCCGGAGGCGGATTCCTGACGTCGATTTCACGCAGAAGAGGAAAGACCTTAAGATATCTTCCCGGAATGCCGGGCAGCTCAAAACCGCGGCCACTCGAAAGCGGCGCGCCTTCGACTCGTGACATATTCGTCAGCGTGAAATCTTCTTCACTCTCGCGACCAGTTTCATGCACGACTTTGATTACGGCGCCATCGGATTCGCGAGTCACTTCCAACATCGCGACGTGTAACGCGCCATCCAGCCGTATCACTGAACCACACAGGCTTATCTTCACGGCAGCGAAGGTCCCAGCGGCGGCTGCTCGGGATGATCCCAATTAAAACAGGTCACCCTTCCAATCGGCCGAGCAGTGGCGTCATCAGCCAGGAAGGTGCAAAACTTAGGACACTGACATGTGGGGTTTCCTCTAGCGTCATACGTCGGCGTCCTATTCAGTCGGTATTCGACGTAGTGGAGGCTGTCACCTCCGCAAAGCCCGTTGTAAAGGCATCCCCGGAAGGTGGCTCCCGGAGGGCCGCTCGGGCGGTAGTCCGCCATGTAATAAAGCGCAAACACAAGACAACGCATTAGCCCCAATGGATCTTTATACATGAGAGGCGAATTACCGGCATACCCATAAACTTCTGTTCCGCTGGACAATTCGTCTTCGCGTAGCAGCGACCTCGGTATAGAAGGGCTTCCAACGCTAGCGCGTATCGTCACTGTCCCATCCGAAGGGACCAGTGTACGCCGAGACCTGAGAGGATTACTGAACAGCGGGTCCGCCTGCGTATACCGCCCCCACCCTCCCCGATACCACCGGAAGATGTTGTACGAGCGCTCCCCCTCCGCCTCTTGTCCCGGGAAGCGCAGTGGTTGGTGGAGCGTGGCACCCGTGCGGAGCGTGAAAACCGGGCCGAAGGGCTCGTATTCGGCGCGCCAGGCGACGGCGGCGGCCGCGTCGGTCTGGACGATCGGGGTGCCGAGGTGGTCGGTGAAGGTCCAGCGTGTCGTCGTCGTGGCAATGTCGAACTGCGCGACGGGCAGGCCGGCGAACCAGACGTACTCGTAGGCAAGTGCCGGCGAGAGGCTGAGGTCCGTTTCGGCCAGGAGGTTCAGCTCAGGCGTGTAGAGCGAGTAGAACTCGCCATTGCCGGACATAGTGGTGTACGGCGTGACGAGTCGGGTGCCGAAGGCGAGCGCCACGGGCTGGCGCAGCGGCTCGAGCGTGATCGTCGTCTCGCGCCGGATTCCACCCGCCTCGCCTGCAACGTGCACCACGGTCTCCGTATCGACCTCCGCGGTGGCCACATCGATGGTGACCGAGCGCTGCCCTTGCGGGATGAAGACGCGTGACGGCACGGCGAGGGCCGGGTCATCCGACGAGATATCGACCGCAAATCCGCCGTTGCCCGCCTCCGCCGAGAGCTCGACGGTGACCGTGGCCCGCCGCCCTCCGGAGAGCCGTTCCGGACGCGCGGCGATCGATGTGAGGAACGGCGTCAGTTGAGCCGTCAGACC
>DATEOX010000163.1:0-8516 GCA_035273585.1 Thermoanaerobaculia bacterium | reverse complement strand
TTTTCCGCTGCTGGCCACCATCGTGATGTGCACCTTCTTCGCGCCGCGCCACTCGCACGGCTGGCTGCTGTGGATCGTCCTGGCCTGCTACGCGGCGGCCAAGCTCTGCGAGGACGGTGACGCGGCGATCTTCCGCGCGCTGGGCCACACCGTCAGCGGCCACACCCTCAAGCACCTCCTCGGCGCGGCCGGCGCGCTGGTCATCGCCCTCTGGCTGCGATGGCGTCAGCCGATCGCTTCCGTCAGCCCGGCGCGCATCGCATCCTCGCCGGCGCGGTAGACGACGACCCGGTTCTTCCCCAGCGACTTCGCGCGGTACATCGCCGCGTCGGCCCGCTTGAGGAGCTCGCTCTTCTCCTGCTCCACCGGCACCGTCGAGCTGCCGTCCGGCACGTACTGAGCGAGGCCGATCGACGCCGAGATGATTCCCCGCAACGACAGCGGCGGCATGCTGAAGCCCCACTCCCGCTCCAGGAACGTCGTGGCCGCGACCGTCCGCCGGATCTCCTCGCAGATGACCAGCCCCTGCTCGACGCTCGTGTCCGGGAGGATCATCACGAACTCGTCGCCGCCGTAGCGCGCGACCGTCGCGTCGCCGCGCTGCACGATCCGCTTGAGCAGGAAGCCGACCTCGCGCAGCACCTGGCTCCCGGCCAGATGTCCATGATGGTCGTTGATGACCTTGAAGCGGTCGAGGTCCATGAAGATCAGCACCGCCTCTTTCCCGGTCCCGCGCGCCTCGGCCAGCGTCTCGGTCAGCCGGACGTTGAACCAGCGGTCGTTGTAGAGGCCGGTCAGGTCGTCGCGCTTGGCCAGCTCGTGCGCCCGCTTCGCGTCGAGCGCGTTCTGCAGCGTGAACGACGTGTAGCCGGCGAAGATCTCCAGGAGGGTCATGTCCCGGCGGGTGAAGGTCTTCCCCTCCAGCCGGTTGATCAGCTCCAGGACGCCGCAGACGTTCTTCCCCAGGTAGATGGGCACGGCCACGATGGAGTGCGTCTTGTGCCCGATCTGCTGGTCGATCTCCGGGTAGAAGAACGAGTCCTCATCGACGTCCATCGAGAGGTACGGCGTCCCAGTCTGATAGACGCGGCCGACGATGCCGTTGCGAGCGGAGAGGCGGTGGCCGATCAGGTCGCGGCTGGCCTGTCCGAACGTGGCGATGAAGACCAGCTCGTTGTCCTGGCGCGAGGCGACTTTGTGGAAAGGATCGTCGAGGAGGATGGAGCCGGACTCGGCGGGGACGAACTCGTTGGCCTTCTGCAGGATCTGGCGGAGGACGAGATCGAGGTCGACCTCGCTCTTGAGCAGGAGGCCCGCCTTGTGGCGCTCGAGAAACCGCTCGAGCTGCGGGATTTCGAGGGAGTGGAAGTGAATCATGCGCGGCTTCCCTCGATCGGTCGAGACCGATGATTATAGCGCCGGACGAGCCACGCGCCGGCTGCGGCCGTTCCGCCCCAGAAGCCGACATTGATCACGATCAGGCCGACGAGCACCGCCGCCCGCACGTTGTACGGCAGCTCCGTCCAGGCCACTCCGCGCGACTGGAAGAGGAGATGGATGGTGGTGAAGGCCGGCCAGGCGGGCCACTCCCATGGACCGAACCATGAGAAGACCGTCATGGCGATCCCGAACATGGTGCAGATGAATCCGCGGCTCACGCCTTCTCCGCCTCGCGCGCCTCGCGCTCGAACGAGATCTCATTGTAGGCCTCGGACGAAGACTTGCCGGAACGCCTGAGCGCCACATACTCGGCGAGATAGCGCCAAAGAAAGCGGATGAGCCCCAGCCGCGCAACCTGCCGCACGTGCGCCAGCTCGTGACGGACGAGCTGCTCGACCTCCTCCGCCGGCCGCTCCAGCATCCGCGGCGCGATGTAGATCCGCCGCCCGAGGGCGATGCCGATGACCCCGCGCTGGAGGAAGGGGCGCATCCACCAGGGGTAGTGAAACTTGACCTTCGCCCGGGCCTCGGATAGGGCGTGTTGGAGGGAGGGAGTCATAGTTGCTGGTTGCTGGTTGCTGGTTGCTGGTAAAACCGTTGTCAGTCGCCGGTTATCGGTTTTCGTTACCAGCAACCAGTAACCAGCAACCAGCAACTACTTCGCTACAATGCCGCATGCGCAGACTCTCGATCATCATCGCTCTGTTCGCCACCACCGCCGCCCTCGCCCAGCAGCAGGACTTCAGCAAGGTCGAGGTCAAGGCGACGAAGGTCAGCGGCAACGTGTACATGCTCACCGGCGCCGGCGGCAACATCGGCGTCTCGGTCGGCGACGACGGCATCGTCATCGTGGACGACCAGTTCGCGCCGCTGGCGCCGAAGATCCGCGAGGCGCTCAAAGGCATCACCGACAAACCGATCAAGTTCATTCTCAATACCCACTACCACGGCGATCACACCGGCGGCAACGAGGTCTTCGGCAAGGAAGGGACGATCATCGCCCAGACGAACGTCCGCAAGCGCCTGGCCAGCGGCTCGAAGGCCGCCGGCCGGGAGACCCCGCCCGCGCCGAAGGTGGCCCTGCCGGTCATCACCTTCGACGAGAGCCTCAGCGTGCACGTGAACGGAGAAGAGATCCGGGCCATCCACTTCCCGCACGGCCACACCGACGGCGACGCCGTCATCTACTTCACCCGCTCGAACGTCGTGCACATGGGCGACGACTACTTCAACGGCATGTTCCCCTTCGTCGACGTCGACAACGGCGGCAGCGTGAAGGGCCTCATCGCAAACGTGGAGAAGGTGCTGGCCACGCTGCCGGACGGCGCCCGCGTCATCCCCGGCCACGGCCCCCTCGGCGACAAGGCGTCGCTGGAAGGCTACCGCGACGTGCTCAAGGGCACCTGGGCCATCGTGGCCGACGCGGTCAAGGCCGGCCTCACCCTCCAACAGATGAAGGAGCAGAAGACCCTCGGCGCCTGGGAGCACCTCGCCTCCAGCTTCGTCACGCTCGATAAGTGGACGGAGACGGTCTACAACGAGGTGTCGAAGGAAGTGAAGCCGCAGCAGTAGGGGGGCGCCGGACGCCCGCCCGCCTTACCGCCTCTTCAGCGACAGCGTCATCTCGAACTCCGCTACCGGCTCGTTGCCCAGCTTCGACGGGACGGTGGCGGTCACGTGCACGACGGCTTCCTGCCGCTCGCCCGTCTCCAGCGTGCGGCGCACGAGGTCCTGGATCACCGGGCCGTCCTCGTTCGTGAAGTGCACGTCTCCCTCGGCGCGCTTGAGGAAGCGGCAGTTCATGTCCTTGAACACGAAGGCGAAGCTCGCCTTCTTCTGGCGCATGAGATGGAACGAGATCAGGCCGCCGGCGACGTCCGCGCCGATGCAGAGCACGCCGACGTACATCGAGCGCAGGTGATTCTTCGTCCGCCAGTTGAGCGGGATGCGCACGACGCAGCGCCGCTCGCTCACCTCCAGCACGGTCGGCTTGACGAAGAAGAGCAGGAAGACGTTGCGCAGCGCCCAGAGGCGGACGGCCAGTGTGTTCATCGCTTTGATTTCTGCGCGTACGGCACGGTGAAGCGCTCGTACAGCGCGGTGGGGAGGATGCGCACGGTGCGCATCAGGAGGGACATCGGCCGCGGGAACTCGATGACCCGTTTCCCGCGCTCCAGCCCGTCGGCGATGATCCTCGCCGCCTCCGGCGCCTGGAGCAGGAAGGGCATGCGGAACTTGTTCTTGGCCACGATCGGCGTGTCGACGAAGCCGGGGTTCACCACCGTGATGCCGACGCCGTACGGCACGAGCTCGATGCGGCTGGCCTCGAGGAAGTTGTGCATGGCCGCCTTGCTCGCCGAATACGAGGCGGCGGTCGGCAGCGCGCGCAGCCCGGCGATGGAGGCGATGCCGGCGAAGCGCCCCGCCCGCCGCTCGACCATCCCCGGAATCACGGCGTCGAACAGGTAGAGCATGCCGAAGACGTTGACGCGGAAGGTGCGCTCGGCATCCTCCAGCTTGAACTTCGCCGCGTGCCCCGGCAGGCTCACCCCCGCGTTCGCCACGGCGAGGTCGAACGGTCCGCCCAGCCGCTCCTCGGCGATGCGCACCGCCTCGTGCACCGAGGCCGAGTCCGTCACGTCGCAGGCGACGCCGACCGCGCGTGGAAGCGACGCCGCGATCTCCTGCACCAGCTCGCCGCGCCTGGCGAGCAGAGCCACGGCCCAGCCGCGCCGCGCCAGCTCGCGCCCGAGGGCCTCGCCGATGCCGGAGGAGCCGCCGGTGATGACTGCACGCATGACCGTCAGTGTACTTGCTTGCAAGTTGTTGGTTGTTAGTTGTTGGTTGTTAGTAGGCGAGAGCGGCGGCCGGTTCTACTAACAACCAACAACTAACAACCAACAACTGCTCCCCACAGGCACAACCGTTGCTCTCCCCCCACCCCGAAGGAGAGCAACAACATGCATCGGAAGTTCACAGCACTTGTCCTGTTCCTGGCCATTTTCAGCGCGGCTTGCGGCTCCATGAACCGCGTGCTGCCGTCGGAAGTGGATGCGAAGGCGATGGAGGCCGACGTGCGCGGCAAGATCGCCACGGCCGTGCCGGAGAAGACGTTCGCCGTCGAGGTGGAAGTCGACAACCACGCGGTGGTCACGCTGAGCGGCCATGCCGCGAGCCAGTCCGACATCAACAAGATCGTCGAGGCGGCGCGCAGCGTGAGCGGCGTGGCGCGGGTGATCAACAACATCCACGTGCAATGACGCGGGGGGCCGGCTGGAGAGCCGGCCCTGCATCACTTCAGCGTCGGGAGTTTGATGCCGCCCTGCAGGACAGGGGCGAAGAGATCGCCTACCTTGGCCAGGCGCGCGGGCATCGTGCGCAGGTTGTACTTCAGCGGGTCGAGCTTCTTCGTCACCTCTTCCCACTTCAGCGGCGCGGAGACCGGCGCCCCGTCGATGGCCCGCGGCGAGTAGGGCGCTACGACCGTCTTGCCGTACGCATTCTGCATGCAGTCGAGGT
Organism: Thermoanaerobaculia bacterium; assembly: GCA_035273585.1. GTDB lineage: Bacteria > Acidobacteriota > Thermoanaerobaculia > Gp7-AA8 > Gp7-AA8 > JAFAVZ01. Next base: position 3,557 of record DATEOX010000163.1, on the reverse strand, counting down.
AGAGCCGCCCGCGGCGCTTGGAGAGGCTCCGCTCCACGGTGATGCCCGGCACGTTCGCCGCCACCGCCGCGGCGATGTTGCAGGCGAACTCGTTGGCCTGCTCGTGCGTGTAGCCCGGCGCGAGCGGCACGAAGACGTGGATGCCGCGCTTGCCCGACGTCTTCGGGTAGCTCGGCAGCTCCATGTTCTCTAAGAGGCCGCGCATGATGATGGCCGCCTCGATGGCCTGCTCGATCCCCTTCCCCTTGGCCGGGTCGAGATCGAAGAGGATCCAGTCCGCCTCGTCGAGGCGTGGCGCGTGGGAGTGCCACATGTGAACGGTCAGGACCGACATCTGGGCCAGCCAGCGCAGCGTCTCCGGCTTGTCGACCACGAGATGCTTGACCGTCTTGCGCGCGCTGGTGCGGGTCGGCGTGTCGATCGTCGTGATCCACGGCGGCGCCTCGCGTCCGACGTTCTGATGGAACCACGACGGCGCGTCGATCCCCTGGTTCCAGTGCTCCAGCGCCAGCGGGCGGCCGGCCAGGGCGTGGATCATCGGCCCGCTCACCGCCTCGTAGTAGTCGGCCACGTCCTGCTTCGTGATCTTGTCCCGCGGATAGAGGAGCCGGTCGGGGCTGGACAGGTTGACCGTCGCCTTCTTCGACGCCGGCGATCCCTTCTTCGATGCTTTCTCCTTCACCACCTCCCCCACCTCCTTGTCCTCGCGCAGTCCGAGGAAGGAAGGATGCCGCAGGCGGTCATCGTCGGTCCACTCCGTGAAAGCGATCTGCCCCACCAGGCGCGGCTCGCTCCACACCGCATCGCGGAAGCGCGGCGTGTTCTTTGCCGGCGAGCGCGGGATGCGGTGCTTGTCCAGATCCTGTCTCAGAGTTCCGCGCAGCTTCGACGAGAAGCCGGTGCCGACCTTGCCCGCGTAGTGCAGGGCGCCGTCCTTGTTGTAGGCGAGATGCAGCGACCCGATGTCCGTGGCCGAGGCGTTGGAAGGCTGGTAGCCGATGATGACCATCTCCTGGGCCTTGACCGCCTTGATCTTCAGCCACTCCTTCGAGCGCCGCGTCTCGTAGACCGATCCGCGCCGCTTGGCGATCAGCCCCTCCCACCCTTCCTTCGCCGCCCGGGCCAGCGCCTTCTCCGGCGCCTCGTCGATCTGCTCCGCGAGCTCGATGCCCGCCGGCGGCCGCTTGAGCACTTTCAGCAGCGTGGCCCGCCGCTCCTCGTATGGCAGGCGGCGGAGATCCTTCCCCTCCAGCCAGAGGATGTCGAAGACGAACATCTTTTCCTGATGCGCGCCGCCCTGCAGCAGTTGGAAGCGCGGTACGCCGTGCGCATCGAGGGCGACGATCTCGCCGTCGAGGACCATCTCGCCCTTGATCTTCGCCAGCGCCTTGGCAATCTGCGGGAAGCGGCCGGCGAGATCGAGCTCGTTGCGGCTCCAGAGCGCGAGGTCGCCGCTCACGAGACCGGCCACGGCGCGGAAGCCGTCGTACTTCAATTCGTACAGCCAGTTCTTCGGGTCGGGCGGCAAGCCGTCGGCCAGCGTGGCCAGCATCGGCGGGAAGAGGCGGCGGAGGAGTTGCTCGGGCGTGCGGCTCATGCGGGCGCGGCCACCACCCGCACTTCATCGAAGCCTTCCGCCATTTCGGGCGGCTGGAGCTTCTTCGCCGTGGCGAAGATGGCCACGTTCGGGACGCGCGCCTTCCCTTCTCTAGCCGCGTTGCGGGCGAGGACGGTCTTCACCGGCGTGTCCATCCACACCGCGACCACGCGTGCGTCGAGTCGATGGCCAAGCTCGATGAGCGGCGCGCGCACCTCGGGCGTCGGATTCGTGTTGTCCACCACCACGGATCTCCCTTCGGTCAGGGCCTGCGAAATCTGCTGCCGCTGCCGCGTCTCTCGGTCGCGGACGTTCGGCATCAGGTCCTTGCTCACATGCACGTGCGTTGCCGCGAAGTGCTCCCGGTAGTATGTGGTCTTGCCCGACCCTTGCACTCCGACGAAGATGATCAGCTCCGGCATGGCTCGTTATATCCGCAAATTCTCGCGCATCGGCCACTCCCTCGGGCCTTCCGAGGAGCGGGGCTTCGCGATGTGGGTGGGCTACGATATCGTCGGCGTGGACGGCGATCTCTCCCACCACGGCTACATCAATGTCGAAGGCTGGAGCGACGAGCAGCTCGCGCCATACGACGTGGCCACGTTCATGCCCATGGAGCCCGAGCAGCTCGGCATCGAAAGGAAATGATGAAAGAGGCCACGCGCAACCCGATTGCCATCCCGATGGAGGAGCTGAAGGCGATGGCCGCCGCGCTGGCCGGCGAGCTCCGTACCGCAACCGCCATCCCCGCCGATCTCCGCCGCCGGTTCATCGACCTGCGTGCGGGCCTTTACCTGCGCGGGATCTTCGACCCGGTGCTGGTCCGCTTCGACAGCGCGACCGCGCCGCCGGCAACACCGGCGGAGATCGCGGAGGAGCTGGAGACGCTGGCGACGTCGCTGTAAGGGCTACGCCAGGCGGCCGGTGATCTTCAGGTAGCAGTCCTCGCCGCCAACGAGTTGCACGGCGCCGAGCTGGGCCCACTCGCGGAGGCGGGCCTGGACGCGGGGATGATCGATGTGCCGGTCGGCACCGAAGACGTTGGCCAGCACGGCGCGCGGCACATCCGTCTGTCCTCGCCCGCGGATGCGCTCGAGCCCGACCTGCAGCGCATCGAGGCGGAACTCGACGTCCTCGTCGAGCAGCCGATCGACAGGCGGATCGGTGGAGACGATCGCGCCCAGTCCGAGGAAGGACTCGAAGGACATCGGCCGGAACTCCTTGACCCCGCGCGCGCGGAGTTCCTCGTCCGGGATGTGCTCGGCGAGGGTGAGGCCGGGGATCTCGGTGCCCACGCCGTCGATCTCCCACCCGATCCAGCGCTCCTTGCCGACGAGGGCGATGCGTTGAATGTAGCGGGCCATGGGAGTGCGAGATGATAGCGGAAGGTGACGGACGTTTACCGTTTCGTGACAGGGATCGGACGCTTCATGTTTCCCTAAACAGCAGGGCTGATCGCGCCCGCAACCAGCCGTCCCTGCGTACCCCGTCTCGGTCGCAAGCGGCGGGGCCGGTCAGCCCCACTACGCACGCCCGCTCGTCAGCTCACAGTTCTCAGGGAGACCGGCGACGGGCGCGCCGCCAGTTTCGTATCAGGCGGCAAGCGACGTGCAGCGCAGCCCCTGTGAGCTGTGAGCTACCTTAGCCTTTTGTCACACGGCAATCCCGGAAGCGATGGTACGATGCGGCAACTGCTTTAGAGAGATCGAGATGAGCGCCTCCCGCGGCGCGAACGCTTTGGAGCAAGAAGGCACGCATGTTCGAAACCGTAGTGCCCGAGAGTTTCGCCAAAAAGAGCAGGCGGATCTTCTATGAAACGCTGCCCGTCTCGGTCGCACTGCACGCCATCGTCGTCGCCGGCTGTCTCGTCGCCGCGGGCTGCCGGGGCACGTCGCCGGATCCGCGCGTCGACGAGCTGAAGCGCCGGCAGGCCGAGGTCGAGGGCCGCCTCGCGTCGATC
>DATEOX010000162.1:0-5390 GCA_035273585.1 Thermoanaerobaculia bacterium | reverse complement strand
CTACGAGGAGCACATCAGCGTCTACCCGGCGCCGCGCGGCGCCGGGAAGCTCGACGACGAGGTGGCGCCGTATGTAGCCGGCAAGGGCACGCTGCGCTTTCCGCTCGATGAGCCGATTCCGTATGCGCTGATCCGCAAGGTAGTCGAGCATCGCGTGCGGCAACGGCGCCGCTGACGGATTGCTACCGTCGGCGACGGAGCGTCGCCTCGGACCGGTCGGCCCGCCCCCCCCCCGACGGCGTCGTATGAATGCGATCCCTGATCGCATTCACGTGTTCGGCGATGGAGTGAATCTCACCTGGAGGACAGTGAATGCGATCGCGGATGGAGTGAATCTCACCTGGAGGACAGTGAATGCGATCCGCGATGGAGTGAATCTCACCTGGAGGACAGTGAATGCGATCCGCGATCGCATGGATGCGTCCCCGCATGCGATGCGATCCACCGGGGGCGGCAAACGTTGCGGGCAGGGGAGGGTTCTCGCGTACCACCGGCGAGACGCGAACATCGTCGGACAGGAAATCCCCCTACTGGCGGGGCGCTCCTCCAAACTTCTGCTTGGCCTGCGCTGGTGCCGCCTGTCCGGCGACCGGCGCGGTCTCGCGCTGGACGTGATCGGCGCTTCTACGAATGGACGCCGATGGAGCATGCCCCATGCATTTCGCAAAAGCGGCGTCGATGTCTATGGATAGGCAGCGTTGGTTTGCTGCGTAGTCTAGAGTTAGGCTGATGATGAACTCGTTCGATCATCTCGCGAGAACGCGAACGAGTCCGGCAGCGCCAGAACGATCGTGTAGACGCCGAGCCAAATCCGAGACGTTAATATGCCGGTCCTGAGCGCAGGATAGCCCGGGAATCCGCTTCCAATATAGATCTCCGGCGCGAACGAACCATTTTCAACGCCAAAATTCGTACGTCTTCCGTATATCACCACTCCCGACGGCAGAATGACCAACTGATCAACCCAGCCGGGAGCTCTGGGGGTTTCAAATGAGTCCGGACTCACGTGAATACCGCTGGTCGACCACATCTTGACGTCCGAATCCACATATCGGAGCGGCGGGCGTAAGTAAAAGTATTCTTTAGATCGCGGCGCTTCGGAAAGCGTCAATATTCCTGTCCCGAATGATATGTGCGGTAAACCGCTTGGGACGTCGACGTCGGCTACGGTCCACGCATATGAGAGCTTCGGAATTCTTGCCGAGAACAGATCATCCAGAAAGTTGCTCACGAAGCCCTCCTCAGCGTCATTGGTGCGGCGCGTGTTATTGCCGGAATGCCCGCCAGTATACACTAGTTTCGTTTCACGTCGCGTTGCCAAACTTAACGGATACCGCTGATAGGTCAGTTTCCAATAAGACGTCAACTCTGCACCGTGAGCCGCGCTGTTTACGGCGGGCTGCGACCGTAACAGCGGCGACGCCAAAAGTCGCCGGTTCATCCACAATAACCAATTGTCGATATAAAGTTCTATGCTGTGTCGCGCTTCTCTGCAGCAAGCTTGATCCTGCTGAGCCTACAAACCTTGTCGACCAGTGTGCTGACGTAATAGCCGACCTGGTAGCGATCAAACCACGAAGGTAAGCAATGGCTGTAAGCAGAGCGCGGCACAGCCTAACTTCACGCTGAACCTGTCGCGGCCCGGCTTCGATCCGGGGCTGAAGCCCCTCGGTTGTCCCGAGCGTCGCGGCGTCACGCCGCTTGCAAGCGCGTCGTAGTCAAATGCGGCAAGCGGCGTGCCGCTCCGACTTCGGCACGCGGGCCTTGGCCGCGCATGTTACCGTGAGAGTCGTTAGGCCGACAAAAAGACGTACGCGTCGATATTCGCTACGCGTTCTTGCGCGCTCTTGTTGAGCTTGCGGGCAACCGCCACGCCACAGCCTCGAGAATTCTCCACGCTTCCTGCGACGCGGTCCAAATCGCGAGGGTCGACGCATCTGTGCGCACCGATCCGTGCTTCGTCCGAACGCGGCGCTCACTCACCGGTGAAACGCGACCGTCAGGCCGAGCCGTCATCAACCCGTACGGCGACGCCGACTGACTCCGCAGGCGACCGCGTCGCGTGCTAACGTCTCCATCCTGCGGGAGCAGTGATGTGGAAGAGTCCGAGTTTGCTCGTCATTCTGATTTTCGCCGTCGGTATACGTGCCGGTGAGCGCCGAGCATTCGAGGGTGATCGCCCGAGCGCCCTTGTATCGCTCACTGAAGCGCGCCTGCTGGTTGCAGCGCGAGAGGAAGGTCGTCAGGTACACGCGATCGGCCCAATTGGGATCGGCGGTTACAACTTCGCCAGAGAGGTCGAACTCGGCAAGCAGTACCGGGTACTGATCATCTCGTGCAATCTCGGAGGTGGAATCATTCTCTTCTCCCCGACGGGATACCAGATCGCAAGCTACCGCACGTGGGAGATCGTTTCGGTGCAGCTGTTTGATATCGACGGCGATCAACTCTTCGAAATCATCACCGAACAGCGTGACGGTGTCGGTACCGGGTTCGCGCTGCGAAACTTTCATGTCTATTCCTCACGAAATGACCAACTTCTGGAGATCTGGCAGGCAGAGAGTTACTTTGCAGACGCCAACTCACATCGCGAACCAATCGTCCGGGAAGCGTACATGAAATGTCTTCAAGCAAATGCGGAGCACCCCTACCCACACATCACCTACTTCTCGCGTTCCGAACTCAGAAGCGAGCACCCAGAGCATGTGTGGGTATTTCGCGGCGGCAAACTCTTCGATGTATCACGCCGATAAGCTACTGCGGCCCAACTTTGGTGTGAAGCTGATGCGGCCCGGCTTCGGCCCGGCAGCCGAGCTGCCTACTTCGTCGCCAGCGTGACGGCGTCACAGCGGTTGCAGTTCGCCACTCGGTTCTTCGAACGTCATTGGCGGCAACCGCCGCGAAAGCCACGAAGAAGGTGCTGAAGAAGCAGACCAAGAGGGTGCGCGATGGGCGGCGCGGACAAGCCGAAGAAGAAAAAGAAGAAGGCGGGGGCGGCGACGCGGCTGGATTGACCGCACCCTGAAACGAATCGTACCCCTCCCGCACTATCCGTCGTCGGTCCGGATGGACATCAAAAAGGCGGGACGTATGAATTCGAAGTTTGCCATCGCTGTGGTCATCTGTACGCTCGCCGCGGGAGCGGCCAGCGCGGGGACGTGTCCCGCCGGGTGGGTGGACATCACCGCAAAGGTCAACAACCCGGCCTTTCCGCTCGTCTGCGAGTCGACGGCTTGCCCGTGCGCCGACTTCAACGCGAAGAAGTGCCAGGTCGTGTTTCCGCCGGCGGCGTCGATCGTCTGCGACAAGGGGAGCATCCCGCAGCAGCCGGGGGGCGGCTGCACTACCGGATGCGTGGCCTTCACCCCCGCTCGTCCGCCGCCGGATCTCGTGATCAGCGCCCAGTGGGGGAGCACGAACGTCGGGAGCACGATCTACGGGCCGAAGCTGACCGCATTCATCTCGGTCAAGAACATCGGCACGGCGGATTGCGTCCCGCCTGCCGGCCAGCAGTTCGTGGTCGGCGCCTACTTCAAGACCCTCGGCCTGATCAAGGCGACGAGCGTCGGGCCGTTCCCCACGCACATCGCGCCCGGCCAGACCGTCAACTTCGTGGCCCAGGGCGTGAACCAGCTCATGCTCACCCCGACGTATCAGGACAAGGTCTACAACGGGTTCGTCGACTTCTACGTCGCATCGAAGCTGCCGGCCGGGCTGGAGCTCTCCGCGGCGACCCAGTCGGCCTGCGCCAACCCCGAGCTCTCCATCCCGAACAACAACGCGCACTCGGTCAAGAAGACCATCACCAATCCCTGACGGATGGGGGGCGCGGGGGCATCGCCTCCCGCTCCCTCGCCCAAGTCACACGCACACCGCATCGATCTGCATCGCCCGGTGCGCCGTCGTGTGCCGTTCGTAGACGAGCTGATGGCCGCGCGCGCGGATGGCGTCGATCTCATCCGCATTGCCAGGGTCCAGGACGCGCTCGACGATCGGCTCGTAATCGTCGGCCGTGACGCTCACGTAATGCTCGCCGTCGATGAACCCCAGCTCGGCGAGCTCCGGCGCGACGGTGCGGTCGGCGAGGAGGAGCGCGCCGGTGGCCGGGATCTCGAAGTGCTTGGCCACGATGTAGCGGTTGCGCGAGGCGTCGGTGAACCCGGCCAGGCAGGAGCGGATCGACTGCGCGTAGCCGCGGCCCACGCGCACATCCTCCGGATAGGCGTAGTCGATGCGGTACCCCGGATGGTCCTGCACCCGGACGAGCTCCGGCCGGCGCATCCCGAGACCGCGCATGAGCATGCGCAACGGATAGAGCTCGTTCGTCGCGCCGCTGACGAACACCTGCCGGTAGCGCGGGTTCGGAGCCAGCGGCAGCACGAAGTCCGAGCTCGCGGAGTGCGGAATCCAGGTCACGCGTGCGCGATCGACCTGCGGGAAGCGTTCGGCGAAGGGCAGCGGGTAGGTGGAGAGGACGCCGTCGGCCGTCAGCAGCCCTTCGCGCATCCCTTGCCGTTCCTTGTGCAGGTCGTCGGTCATCACATAGACGCGCGTCCCGACGTCATGCAGCCAGCGCGTGTGGCGCGCGACGTCCATGTACGACTCCCAGAAGAGGACGACTTCCGGCACGATGCCGAAGAAGTCGCGCAGGACGTCCGGCAACAGCTCACGGCCGGGCGGCAGCGCGTGCGTCTCGTACCAGTACCAGTCGTGATTCCAGACCAGGGTGGAGAGCGTGAGCCAGATCTCGCGGCTGATGTAGCGGCGCAGCGGCGCGAACGGCGCGACGACCAGCTTGCTCACGATCGCGATGCCCTCCAGTAGCCGCGCATCCGGCGCCGCCAAGCGCCGGGCGGCTCGCTGAAGAGGCGGCGCGCCGCGGCGAGCGCGGTCTCCTCCAGCTCCGCGCGGCGCGCGGCGATCGCCTCCGCCGGCCCCTCGCTGCCGAGGGCGAGCTCCAGGAGGTGGAGATCATGATGATCGCCCAGCGCGTCGGAGAGCACCTCCACCGCCGCCGACTCGCCCTTCATCCGCTCCGGCCAGAGACGGCGCAACAGTTGGACGTGGTACCAGTGGTCCTTGACCCGCTTGCGCAGCTCGTGGAAGGCGGCCGGCGACGGCGCGGCGAGCACGACCTCGTACGCCTCGCGGCCGGCGCGCAGGGTCCGCTCCGCGCCGCCGGCGATGGTGGCGAAGCGGTCATCGAGCTCCGGCCAGAGAGCGACGCGCGCCCGGGCGTTCGGAAGCTGCTGCAGCAGGTTCTCGACGCGCCCCTGCAGCTCGCGGCGGTTCGTCCGCCGTCGCCGTCCGAGGAGGTTGCGCGCGGCCGGGAGCTTGCCGGCCGTGGCCTCGAGCTTCGCCAGCGCCTCGCGCACGGACTCCGCGTCGCG
>DATEOX010000161.1:0-10215 GCA_035273585.1 Thermoanaerobaculia bacterium | reverse complement strand
CGTCCTCCAGCACCTCGAAGTCGTCCGCGGTCAGGCCGTGGATGCGCCGGCCCTGTTTGTCCGTCACGACGACATCGAGGTTCACCAGCGAGACCTCGATCATCATCCCGCTGATGCGCGGGAGCTGCGGCTCGCGCTGCGCGGCGCCGAGCATGAGGAACGCGAAAAGAGAGAGGGCAACGATGCGTCGCATGATTACTTCGCCTCCGTGATCATCTGGCTGCGCGGCGGGAGGGAGATGAAGAAGTAGCCGGTGTCGCGGCCGACGTCGTCCAGCACGCCGACCGCGATGCGCTGCGTCCGCTCGTCGGCCAGCAGCTCGAAGTCATACGTGAACGACGACGTCGCCGCCTTCTCCGCATCCGCTTTGGGGACGACGAACGGCTGCTGGCGCTGGGTGATGTCGCTGATCTCGCCCAGGATGCCGCCCCAGGCGACGTAAACGGAGAAGGAGCCGGCGAAGTCGCCGTTCGGCTGATCCACCGTCGTCAGCGACGCGAGCGGCACGGTGATCTTCAGCGGGATCTTGTAGCGGTGCCGCCCGACCTTCGTCGCCGTCCCCACGACGGCCTGGATGGGGATCTTCGACTCGGGGCGGACGCCGAAGAGGCTGGAGACGATCCGCTCCCGGACGCGGGTGTTGTCCGACTTCTCCACGAACTCGCGGCGCGAGCGGACTCTGTACGAGGGGTCTTTCGCCTTCACCGCGATCTGGTGCGCGCGGTCCTGGCGGCGCGTCTCGGCGTGGTAGGCGAGCGAGTAGTAGGTCGTGAAGTCGTCTTCCACGCGGGGCAGGAGCTTGATGATGTCCGGCCCGAACGCGGTCAGGCCACCGGTCTTGTCCGCGATCGTCTGCAGCGCCGGCGTCTCGTTGTTCAGCACCCAGTGGTCGTAGCCGGCGGGCGGCGTCGGGAGCGGCTCCAGCACGACGTCGACCATCGAGGTGGAGGCGTCGGGGAACGTCGCCTGTCCCAGGCCTTCGGGGTAGACCGGATACATCGTCACGCCGGCAGCGTTCGCCGTGTCAGCCACGGAGAGGACGATTCGCTCCGTGTCGAACTCGGCGCGGAGCTTCGGGTCGATGGGGTACGCGCCGCCGATGGTCATGAACTCCAGCCCGGCCACGAGGGAGAAGCGGTGGGAGACGAAGAAGAGCGCCTTCTTCCCCTCCGCGCCGGTGAGCCCGGTGAGCAGCGACTTCAGAGCCGCCGTCTTCTTCTGGATCTCGACCTTGGCCCATACGGCGTCGGCCCGGACATCGAGCGGCGCCCCTTCCGTTTCGAGGACCGACGGGACGTTCTGGAAGCCGGCCGCGGTGAGGGACCGCGAGCGGAAGCTCTGGATCTCCGCGATGTCCTGGCGCATGCGGGTGATGGAGTCGAAGGCCGGGCCGGTGCTCTCCTTCGCGATCGCGTCGAGGGTCGCGTCGATCGTCGGCAGGTCGTCGGTGTAGTCGAGGACCGTGACCGGCTCGCCGTTCCAGCGGACGACGGTCACGGCGTCGCCCGGCCGCACCACCTTGTGCAGCATCTCCTTCATCGAGGCGAAGATCGGCTCGCTGCGGAAGTTCGGCAGCTTGAAGCGGTCCATGAAGAGGACGATGGTCCGCTTCGCCGGCGGCGCGGACGCGGGCCGCTCCGCGCGGGCGGCAGTACCCGCGCCGGCCTGCACGGCAACCCGCGCCTCCGCCCCGTACTCGGCAAAGTTCGTGATCGCCTGCGGCTTGCCGTCCTCGAGGATGGTGAAGTCGTCCTTCGACAGCCCCTGGACGCGGTTGCCCTGCTTGTCGGTGACGACGACGTCGAGGTTGACGATCGACACCTCGATCGTCTCGCCGAGGCTCGGGACGGCATGGATCGGGACAGCCGGCGGCGCGGGCGGCGCTTGCGTGGCGGACGTGAGAAGAAGAAGCGTGAGGCAGGAAATCGAAACTGTTGACCAAGGACGCATCATGAGAAGCTCCCTGGTACCGGCGGGCGATATTCTAGCCCCATGCGCCGCCTTTGCATCCTCTCTTTTTTGATTGCCGCCGTTTCGTTGCACGCGGATGAGGCGGCCGACCTCCGCGCCGCGCGCGGCGTGTTCGAGCGGAACATCGACGCCATCCGCCGCCGTGACCGCGACGCCTACCTCGCCCTCTACCTGCACAGCGACAAGCTCGTGCGCGGCGGTCCGGCCGGCTTCACCACCGGCTTCGACGACTTTGCAAAAGGAGCGGGTGCGCGCTGGCCGGACAACATCGAGGCCATGGACATCCACCTCACGCCCGTCCGGCCGGGCATCGTGTACGGGACCTACCGCTACCGCGTCCGCTACGGCGCGGAGGAGCACAGCGGGATCTCCGAGCGGCTGTTTGTCCAGGAGAAGGACGGCTGGCGCATCGCCCTCACCGGCGCCATCGACGCGCCGCCGGGGACGCCCGCCTCGCCGCGGGCCATCACCGGCGCGACGCTCATCGACGGCCGCGGCGGCGCTCCGCTGCCGAACGCCACGCTGATCCTGCGCGACGGCAGGATCGAGTGCGCCGGCGCGTGTGCCGTGCCGGAAGGGATCGACGTGCTCGATGCCAAGGGCCTCTTCGTCACGCCGGGGCTGATCGACGCGCACGTGCACTTTTCGCAGACCGGGTGGGCGGATGGGCGGCCGGACACGCTCGACGTCCGCGACCGGTACCCGTACGAGAAGGTCTCCGCGGAGCTGGAGCTGCATCCGGAGCGCTTCGCCCATTCCTATCTCTGCTCCGGCGTCACCTCGGTGTTCGACGTCGGCGGCTATCCATGGACGCTGCGCCTCGCCGACCGCTTCGCCAACGACATGAGCGCCCCGCACGTCGCCGCCGCGGGGCCGCTGCTGTCGACGCTCGACCACTGGCTCAACCTCCCCGCGTCGCGGCAGTTCATCCATCTGAAGGATGCGGATGCGGGGCGCAACGGCGTCCGCTATCTCGCCGCGGCGGGGGCGAAGGCGGTCAAGGTCTGGTACATCGTCCGCAATCCCGACCTGCCGGTCGACGCGTCATTCGATGCCGTGGCCGCCGCCGGCGAGGAGGCGAAGCGCGCCGGCCTGCCGCTCATCGTGCACGCGACCGGCCTCGCCGAGGCGAAGGCGGCGCTGCGCGCGGGGGCGACGTACCTCGTGCACAGCGTCTGGGACGTACCGGTCGATCAGGAATTCATCGACCTGATGAAGAAGAACGGCGCGATCCTCTCCCCCACCCTGACCGTGCTGCGCGGGCGGGCGAAGATGTTCCGCTCCGTCGCCGATCGCAAACCGCCGGTCATCGATGATCCGCTGCACTGCGTCGACGCGGCAACGCGCGCGCATGTTTCCGAGACGGCCGCGCTCGACCCGAAGCTCGTGACCGCGGAGCGCGCCGCCGAAACGGAGCGCCTGGTCGGCGTCCGCGAGCAGATGATGTTCGCCAATCTTCGCAAACTGGTCGACGCCGACATTCCCATCGCCACCGGCACCGACGCCGGCAACCCGCTCACCCTCCACGGGCCGGCCATCTTCACGGAGATGGATGCCATGCAGTCCGCGGGCATGACGCCGATGCAGGTGCTCGTCGCCTCCACCGCCACCGCCGCGCGCGTGATGGGCCTCGCCGCCCAGACCGGGACCATCGAGAAGGGGAAGGACGCGGACCTGGTCATCCTCGCCGCCGACCCGCTGACGGACGCGGCGAGCTTTCGCAAGATTCGTTATGTGGTGCGGGCGGGGGTGGTGCGGCCGGCCAGCGACCTGACGGCACTGGCGCAGTGAATGCACCGGAGCACGACCATGTCCGACGACTTCGCCTACTTCAGCGACCAGTACGCGCAGGCGCTGCAGGCATTCAAGGCCATCGAGAACCAGGCCTCGACGCTCCTCCTCCTCGGCAGCTCGGACGACCTGCGCAAATTCATCGAGCAGTTCATCAAGATGGCCGCCGGTACGAAGGCGGCCGCCGAGGACCGCGGCGAGACGCACTTTGCGGAGTGGTTCGGGGAGTTGATCGAGAAGGCGGAGACGCTGCTGCAAGCAGTGCCAGGGCGCTAGAATCCGCGGTCGTGAAAACGATCGTCCTTCTCGGAGCCGTCATGACCACCGTCACCGCCAGCGCCGCCACGCTCGACAGCCGCATCGATGAAGCGGCCGCCAAGGTCGAGCCGAAAGTCATCGAGTGCCGCCGCGACATCCATCAGCATCCCGAGCTCGGGAACCGCGAGGTGCGCACGGCGAAGATCGTCGCCGACCGCCTGAAGGAGCTCGGCATCGAGACGCGCACCGGCATCGCGCACACGGGCGTCGTCGGCGTGCTGCGCGGCGGGAAGGCGGGCCGCACCGTCGGCCTGCGGGCGGACATGGACGCGCTGCCGGTCACCGAGCAGGTGGACGTCCCGTTCAAGTCGACCGTGCGCACGACGTTCAACGGCCAGGAGGTCGGCGTCATGCACGCCTGCGGGCACGATGCGCACGTGGCCATCCTCCTCGGCGTGGCCGAAGTCTTGGCCGGCGTCCGCGACCAGCTCCCCGGCACGGTCGTCTTCCTCTTCCAACCGGCCGAGGAGGGGGCGCCGCAGGGCGAAGAAGGGGGCGCGGAGCTGATGGTCAAGGAAGGGGCGCTCGACAATCCGAAGGTCGACGCCGTCTACGGGCTGCACGTCACCTCGCGCTACGAGGTGGGCAAGATCGCCTACCGGCCGGAAGGGATGATGGCCGCCGTCGACTCGTTCGAGATCAAGGTCATCGGCAAGCAGACGCACGGCGCCTATCCATGGCTCGGCGTCGACCCGATCGTAGTCGCCTCGCAGATCGTCCTCGGCCTGCAGACCATCCCCAGTCGCCAGCTCGACAGCACCCTCGCGCCGTCGATCGTCACCGTCGGCGCCATCCACGGCGGCGTGCGCAACAACATCATCCCCGACCAGGTGGAGATGATCGGCACCATCCGCTCCCTCGACGCGAAGATGCGCGATGACATCCACGCGCGCATCAGGCGGACGGTGGAGAGCATCGCCGCCAGCGGCGGCGCGAAAGCGGAGGTCGCGATCACCACCGGCTATCCGATCACCTACAACGATCCGGCGCTGACGGAGAAAACCGCGCCGACGCTGCGCCGCGTGGCGGGCGCCGCCAACGTCTCGGTAGTCAACCCCGTGCTCGGCGCGGAGGACTTTTCGTTCTACCAGCAGAAAGTGCCGGGCCTCTTCTTCTGGCTCGGTACGCGGCCGAAGGGGGTGAGCGCCGAAGAGGCGGCGTCGAATCACTCGCCGCTCTTCTACGTCGACGAGTCGGGCCTCGGCCTCGGCGTGCGCGCGCTGGCGCACGTGGCGGTCGACTACCTCGGGGCGGCGCGCTAACGCGGCGGCATCATCTGCTTCACGCGGGTGAAGTAGTCCGAGCCCGACAGCCACTGGCCGCCGTCGATGACGAGCTCCTCGCCCGTGACGTACGCGGCGTAATCCGATAGCAAATAGACCGCGGCGTTCGCCACCTCCTCGAGCGTGGCGAAGCGGCGGAGGGGGATCGTCTTGCGGATGCCTTCGACGATCATCGGATCGGGGAAGAGCCGCGCCGCGGCGCCGGGCGTGTCGACCGGGCCGGGGGCGATGGCATTGACGCGGATCTTGTGTCTGGCCCACTCCACCGCGAGGGTGCGGGTCATGGCCAGCACGCCGGCCTTGGCGCTCGCCGAGTGCACCACGCCCGGCGCGCCGGTCCAGGCGTAGTTCGCGATCACGTTGAGCATCGAGCCGCCGCTCTGCCTGGCGATCATCCGCTTGCCCACCGCGCTCGTGCAGTAGAAGGTGCCGTTGAGGACGATCCCGATCACCGCGTTCCAGCCGTTCGTCGTGAGCTGATCCGCCGGGCTGACGAAATTGCCGGCCGCGTTGTTGACCAGGAAGTCGATCTTGCCGTGATCGGCCTCCACCTTCGCGGCCATCGCCTCCACCGCCTCGGCGTCGCGGACGTCGAGCACGTGGTAATGCGCCGTGCCGCCCGCGCTCCTGATCTCGTCGACGGCTTTGCCGAGGTTCTCCTCCTTGCGGCTGCAGATGACGACCGTCGCGCCGAGCCGCGCCAACTCCGTGGCCAGCCCGAGCCCGATCCCCGTCGCCCCACCGGTGACGATGCCGACGCGCCCCTCGAACGTCTTTTCTGGAAGCATCCGGACCTCTCTCTCAAACCAACATCAACCCGGCACGCTGAAAGTGCCGGAAGTCGCGATCATACGTGATGAGAGGAATGTCGTGATCGATGCAGGACTGGGCGACGAGGGTGTCGGGGAGCGCTGCATGTAGGCGCTCGCGGAGGAGCCAAGCGCGTAAATCACCGGCGCGTTCCCAATAGCCTTCGTCGATCGGCAGTATCGGCATGAGAAGAATGCGGGCCCGATGCTCCGGAGGAAGGCCCGGGTCACTCAAAGCCTCCGCGACGACGATTGGTGGCAGGATGACGATTCCTTCGATGATCGCGGTGCGCGTCATCGTTGCATTTCGATCGTGAATGCGATCCAGCGCTCGGCGCAGCGAGCTCGTGTCGACAGCGATCACTCCTCGCGCGGCTCCTTGTCGACCATCTCCTCGTACGAGATCGACCACTCCACCTTCTCGAAGATCTCGGCAACACGTTCATACGCACCGTCGGCCTTCGCCTTGTCGATCCGCTTCTGTGCCTCCGCCCGCGCCGCGGCCTTCTGGTCGGGCGTGAGCTGAATCGACAGGTAGTGCTCCCACCGCTCGTCGACGTCGGCTTTCTTCTTCCTCGCCATCTCCGGCCCATCTTACCTCGGCGAATCCCTATAATCCGGGCGTGCGCCGGATCGCTTTCGTTCTCCTACTCGCTCTCCTCGTCGCCTGCGGCAGGGGCGAGACGAAACAGGAGAAGGTCTACACGATGAAGGGGACGATCATTGCTCGCGACGCGGCGGACAACATGCTGCGCGTGAACCATGAGGAAATCCCCGGGTACATGGAAGCGATGACCATGGACTACACGGTGAAGGGCGCCAAGGTGACGGAGCTTCCGCCGGACAACGCGCGGGTGGAGGGGAAGCTGCACGTCAGCGACGAGGGCGCCTGGCTCACGGACGTGAAGAAGGTCCGGTAGCGTGGACGACGAGAAGCGCGTGTTCCAACGCCTCAACCTCACGCGGCCCCTCGACGGCTGGTTCGGCGACTTCCCGGTGCAGCTCACCAACGTCAGCGCGAACGGCGCGGCGATCGAGCACGAGGAGGAGATCCCGGCCGGCTCGCGCGCGCTGCTCCGCTTCTTCTGGGCCGGCGAGGAGCTGGAACTGCTGGCCGAGGTCGTGCGCAGCGCGCCGCACCGCTCCGGCGTCCGCTTCGTCGAGGACAGCGAGGCGCTCCGCCGTCACATCGCCGCCTCCGCCACCGAGCTGCTCCGCGCTCAGGAGGCAAACCTCGGCGGCGACCGGGCGCGCAACGTCGTCGGGGACGAGACGCTGACCGCCGCATCGGCGGGCGTGGCGGTCGGCGGATACGTGACCTGCACGCTGACGGCGGACGGATGGAAGCGCCGCCGCTCGCTGCTCCCCGATCAGCCGGCGGAAGGCTTCACGGTTGGGGCGCGGGAGCCGGAAGAGCAGATCGATCTTCTATGCCGGACGTATGAGGCGGGGAATCCGGAGGCACGACGGCTAACGCGGTTGCTGGCCGAACTGAGCGTCGCTGCTTCGCGCTGACGCCCTTCATCCTCGCCGCCGCCGCGCGGATCACCGGCCGCAGCGACGGGATCAACGCCCCCCCGACCTCGATCAGGATGGAGAGCGGCTCGCGCATCCAGATGTACAGCGGCACGGGGCGATGCACGACGCGCATGGCGATCCGCCCCCGCAGCACGATCCGCGCGAGCAGCCACACCTTGACCACGTGCGCCACGTCGCAGCAGACCACCCACCGCTCGACGTGCGGGAACGTCCGCTCCGCCAGCAGCCGCCCGAAGACGATGTTGTCCAGCGTCGTCATCGCCTCATGGTCGAGCAGCACGCAGTGATGGGGCGAGAGGTGCTCGGCCATCGCCGCCGCCTCCGAGTCGGTGAAGCGCGGATGGGTCCGGCCGCCGGAGAGGACGACGGCATCCAGACGCTCGCCGTGGATCTTCTCCGTGACGTCCGCGATGTACTCGCGCAGGTCGGAGTCGAGGTCGTAGCCGCAGATGATGGCCACAGTGGTCATGGCCTCCTCGATTGCTCGATTCAGGCCACGCCTCCGAACAGCACCGTCCGCACGGGCTCGCCGGCCGCGGCTGATGTGACGCCCTGCTCCAGGATGGCCAGCCCATTCGCGCCGACCATCGACGTCGAGACGCCCGAGCCCTGCGCGCGCATCGGCGCCGCGATGAGCTCACCGTCGACGGCAGAGACGCGGACCCGCAGGTAGGTGCGGCGGTCGCCGCGCGAGCTGAGCGGCGCGGAGAGCCGGGTCATGATGATGGGCGGCAGCAGCTCGCCCGAGCGGCCCATCGCCTTGCGCAGCGACGGCGCGACGAAGAGGAGGAAGGAGACCATGGACGAGACGGGGTTGCCGGGCAGGCCGAAGTAGAGCCGGCCGCGGAGGCGGGAGAGGACGACCGGCTTGCCTGGCTTCATGGCCACGCGCCAGAACTTCGTCTCCGCGCCGAGAGCGTCGAGCGCGTCCTTGACGAAATCGAAAGCGCCGACGGAGACGCCGCCCGACGACAGCACGAAGTCGCATTCGAGCGCCGACTCGATCGCCGCGATGGTCGCCGCCCGCTCGTCCGGCACGATGCCCATCACGTGCGCCTCGGCGCCGGTTTCGCGGACGAGCGCCGCGAGCGCGTACGCGTTCGAGTTCACCACCTTGCCCGGCGCGCGCGGCTGGTCGACCTCCACCAGCTCGTCGCCGGTGGAGAGGATGGCCACGGTCGGCCGGCGCGATACGAGCACGCGCGCCTTCTGCACGCCAGCCAGCACGCCGAGCTCCGCGGCGCCGATCGGCGCGCCGGCGCGCAGCACGAGCGAGCCGGCCTGCATGTCCTCGCCGCGCTGGCGAACGTTCGCGCCCGCAGCAAGCGCCTGCAGCACCCGAACAGTGGATGAGCCGCCGTCCGTGATCTCCACCTGCGCCACCGCGTCCGCGCCATGCGGCAAAAGCGCGCCGGTCATGATCCGGATCGCGGTCCCCGGCTCCACCCGCAGAGATGCCACCCGCCCCGCCGGCACATCCTCGATCACGCGCAGCGAGCCCGGTACGTCGGCGGCGCGCACCGCGTAGCCGTCCATCGCGCTGTTGTCGCCTTCCGGCACGTCGAACGGCGCCGCGACGTCTTCCCGCAGCACGCGCCCATGCGCCTCCGCGAGCGCGACCTCCTCCGCATCGAGGAGGCCGACTTCCGCCAGCACCTGCTCCTGCGCCTCTTCAACGGTCAGCAGCCGGTCGCCGGGCCGCGGTTTCTGGAACGACTCCGCCACTGCCGGCCATGATAGGACGCTCCGCGAGCGAGATGCGTATCAAGCCCTGAGCATGTTCCTTCTCCTAGCGTCCCTGCTCGTCACCGGGCCGGTCGTCTCCCACGCCTTCAAGGCGCCGGCCGACGGCCTCTTCGGCACCACCACGAAATCCATCGCCCTCGCGCGGACGGACACGGGCGCCGTCGCCTGCTGGACCGACTCGCCGCGCGTCGCCTGTGCGCAACTCCTTCCGGCCGGCGGCCTTGGCCCCGAGGTCGTGCTCGACTCCGCCCTGCAGGGCGGCAACGACGCGCAGCCCGCCATCGCCTGGAACGGCAGGGAGCTGCTCGTCGCGTTCGAAGAGCTCGGGCCGCCGAACCGCGTCGTGCTCAGCCGGCTCGACCGCGACCTGCGGCCGCTCGCGCCGCCCCGCACGCTGACCTACGCCACCGACGGCGGCCCGGCGCCGTCCGTCTCCTGGAACGGCAAGGAGTGGATGATCACGCAGCGCGTGTTCGCCACGCGGCTCACGCCGGCGCTCGACGTCATCGCGACGGTGACGGCCGAGTCGCCCATCGTGGAAGGGGCGGCGGCGGGCAGCGACTTCGTCTTCATCAATATGCCGATCAACCGCACGACGTTCGGTCCGTGCAACTGGATCCCCTTGTTCGGCTGCTCCCGGCAGACGATCATCACGAACGAGTGGACCGCCACGCTCGTGCCGGGCGGCCCGATCGCGCTGCCGTTGCCCGTGCAGCCGCTCGCCGCGAGCGCGACGCTCGCCTCGCGCGGGCGCGGCG
>DATEOX010000160.1:0-2272 GCA_035273585.1 Thermoanaerobaculia bacterium | reverse complement strand
TGGTGATCGCATCGAGGAGGATGACGGCCAGGGAGATGGTCAGGTAGTGGAGGCGTTTCAAGCGGACTTGCGCTCCTCGATGAGGCGGTCGAGCTCGGCGCGGAGGCGGCCGAGGATCTCGTCGTACGTGTAGTGGCCGAGGGACTCCGGGCCGCGCTTGAGGTTCACGTAGCTCGGCGCACACCACATGCCGAGGTCCGCGTCGTCCGTCTCGCCCGGGCCGTTCACCCGGCAGCCCATCACCGCGATGGTGATGTCGTGCTCCTTCGCGTACTGTGACATCTCCCGGACGTTCTGCGCCAGCTCGATGAACGCCTCGTTCTCCACCCGCGAGCAGGAGGGGCAACTGATGATGTTCAGCCCCTTGTGCTCGAAGCGCGGCACGGAGCGGAAGCGGCCGTTCTCGATGTCGTCCAGGATCTGCCGGCCGACCGTGATCTCTTCGCCCTTGTTCTCGAAGGGGAGGGTGAGCGAGACGCGGATCGTGTCGCCGATGCCGCGCGTCAACAGTTGCTCGAAGGCGATGCGCGTCTTGATCACGCCGTCCGGCGGCATCCCCGCCTCCGTCACGCCGAGGTGGAGCGGCACGTCCGGCCGCGCCTCGGCGAAGCGGATGTTCGCGTCGATCACCTTGTTCGGATCGGAGTCCTTGAGCGAGACGCAGTACTGGTCGAAGCCGAGCTCGTCGAGCATCAGGCAGTGCTCCAGGGCCGAGTCGAGCATCGGGGCGATGGAGTCCTCGCGGTCGTACTTGGCCACCTTGTCCGGATCGACCGAGCCGGCGTTGACGCCGATGCGCATCGCGCAGCCGTGGGCGCGGGCGACGTCCACCAGGTACCGGACCTTGTCGAAGATCGGCTTCTCGCGCTCGAGGTGATAGAGGTGGCCCGGGTTGTAGCGGAGCTTGGAGACGAACGGCGCGACCTTCTCGGCCAGGCGGTAGTTCTCCTGCAGGTCCACCACCAGGTTCGCCTTCGGGCGGGCGGCGCGGATCTCGGCCAGCGCGGCCACGTCCTTCGGGTTGTCGATGGCGATGCGGATGACGTCGGCGCCGGCGGCCTCGAGCAGCTCCACCTGGCGGATGGTGGCCGGGATGTCCTGCGTGCGGGTGGCGGTCATCGACTGGACGGCGATGGGCGCCGAGCCGCCGATGCGCACGTTCCCGACGCGGATCTCACGTGTCTGGCGTGGTTTCACGGCTGTGGGAAACGGCTGGGAGGGGGAAAGATTTCCGGCGCCCCGAGAGGCGGTGTAGGACACCGCTTACCATTTTTCACGCCTTGCGCCCGTTCACCGTTTCGTAATAACGTCCCTTTTCGGTTCCCACCGGACATCAGATTCCCCAGCTTCAATCGAGGTGATTTCTACAAGATGTCGCGCGCCCGAGCGCGGTTCATCGGAGGCTATTCATGCGTTCTTTCGCGACCGCATTGACGATCGCAGTGCTCCTGCTGACCGTTGGTTTTTCCACGCAGGCGCAAACGTGCCCCACGCCCGTCATCGTCCAGACCGGCGGCTCGAATCCGAGCTGTGCCGGCCTGCCGGTGACCCTCGACGCGGGAGGGGGCGTGAGCTACCTCTGGTCGAACGGCGCGACGACGCGCTACATCACCGACACGCCCGCCGAGACCGCGAGCTATACCGTCACGGTCACGGACGCGAACGGCTGCAGCGCCACCTCGGCGCCGCTGACCATCACGGTCAATCCGACGAATGCCGCCACGGTATCGACCACGATGCCCGCCGTCTGCCCGGCGGGTACGGGGCAGGCGTATGTCAACGGCCCGCCCTCCGGCGTGACCTGGGAGGCTTACTCCTGGAGCATCACGAACGGCGCGATCAACGGCTCGTCGACCAGCCAGACCGTCGACTACACGGCCGGCCCGAGCGGCACCGTCACGCTCACGGCAGTCGTCACCGACCAGAACGGCTGCGAGTCGACGGCCACGACGAACATCCCGGTCAGCGTGGCCGCGCCGCCGGTGATCCGTCTGGACCGGCCGACGATGTGCCCCGGCACGTCGAACTACGCCTGGATCGATCCGCCAGCCGCGGGGAGCTGGCAGTACGTCTCGTGGTCGATTCAGAACGGGCAGTTGCCGGCGCCGTATCCGGGCGGCCCGCAGACCTCGACCGGCTTCGCCTCCGATCCGGGCGGGCAGGCGGCGACGATCACCGTCACGGCGGTGGACAGCTATGGTTGCTCCAGCACCGCGAGCGCCACCGTGCCGGTGCGGAGCATTCCGCCGCCGGTGATCCGTCTGGACCGGCC
>DATEOX010000159.1:0-13034 GCA_035273585.1 Thermoanaerobaculia bacterium | reverse complement strand
TCGCGGCTCAGGATGACACCCAAAATAAGGTAAGATCGCGCGTCCGTGGTCTGCGAGGCGTTCCCGCTGCAAAACCCACGGCATCAGGCATTTCCGGAGTAAGACAAGCCCGTCATGAGCGTTCGTCTCGGTGAGTTGCTGACGAAAGCGAGCCTGATCACCCAGGATCAGCTCAAGGAAGCCCTCCGCGTCCAGAAAGAGGGCGGGGGAGGGAAGCTGGGGGAGACGCTGATCAAGCTCGGCTTCGTGTCCGAGGAGGACATCACCGAGTGCCTCTCGCAGCAGTTCGGGGTGCCGTCGATCAACCTGGCCCACTTCGAGATCGACGCCACGGTCATCAAGCTCATCCCCGCGGACGTGGCCCGCAAGTACAACATCCTCCCGGTCAACAAGACCGGCGCCACGATCACCATCGCCATGGCCGACCCTACGAACGTCTTCGCCATGGACGACATCAAGTTCATGACCGGCTACAACGTCGAGCCGGTGGTGGCCTCCGAGCTGGGGATCAAGGCGGCCATCGACAACTACTACGGCACCACTTCCTCCCTCGAGCTGAAGAAGGTCATGGAAGACCTCCAGCAGGCCGAGAGCGCCGACCTCGAGGTACTCGAGGACGAGGAGGAGATGGATGTCGAGGCGCTGGCCGGCGAGGCCGAGGAAGCGCCGGTGGTGAAGCTCTGCAACCTCATCCTCACCGACGCCATCAAGCGCGGGGCATCCGACATCCACATCGAGCCATACGAGAAGGAGTTCCGGGTCCGGTTCCGCATCGACGGCATCCTGTACGAGATCATGAACCCGCCGCTCAAGCTGCGGGACGCCATGACCTCGCGCATGAAGATCCTGGCCAAGCTGGACATCTCGGAGAAGCGCCTCCCCCAGGACGGCCGCATCAAGCTGAAGATGAAGCTCAACGATAAGAACAAGGAGCTCGACTTCCGCGTCTCCTGCCTCCCCACCCTCTTCGGGGAGAAGCTGGTCCTCCGGCTCCTGGACAAGGACAACCTCCGCCTGGACATGACCAAGCTCGGCTTCGAGCCGGAGTCGCTGGCCAAGTTCGAGGAGGCGATCTTCAAGCCATGGGGGATGGTCCTCGTGACCGGCCCGACCGGCTCGGGGAAGACGAACACGCTCTACTCGGCCCTCTCCAAGGTGAACTCGCCGGAAGTGAACATCATGACCGCCGAGGATCCGGTGGAGTTCAATCTGCCGGGGATCAACCAGGTGCAGATGAAGGAGTCGATCGGCCTCAATTTCGCGGCCACTCTCCGCTCGTTCCTGCGCCAGGACCCGAACATCATCCTGGTGGGCGAGATCCGCGACTTCGAGACGGCGGAGATCGCCATCAAGGCCGCGCTCACGGGGCATCTCGTCCTCTCCACCCTGCACACCAACGACGCGCCGTCGACGATCAATCGCCTGATGAACATGGGCATCGAGCCCTTCCTCGTGGCTACCTCCGTGCAGCTCATCGCCGCGCAGCGTCTGGCCCGGCGGATCTGCTCGAACTGCCGCGAGGCGGTGGACGTCCAGCAGCAGGCGCTCCTCAACCTCGGCTTCAAGAAGGACGAGCTCGGCACGTTCACGGTGTACAAGGGCCGGGGCTGCGAGAAGTGCAACAACACCGGCTACAAGGGCCGGGTCGGCCTGATCGAGGTCATGGCCATCGACGACGAGCTGCGGGACCTGATCCTCTCCGGCGGCACGGCCATCGACATCAAGAAACGGGCGATGGAGATGGGGATGATCAGCCTCCGCCGCTCCGGTTTGATTAAAATCAAGGAAGGCATCACGACCATCGAAGAAGTGGTCCGCGAGACAGTCTTGTAGTCTGGAGCCCAAATGGCCGTCACCCTACATCAATTGCTGAAAACGATGGTCGAGCGCGGCGGGAGCGACCTCCACGTCACGACCAACTCCCCGCCCCAGATCCGCATCGACGGCAAGCTGGTCCCGCTGGACATGCCGCCGCTCGCCGCGCCGGAGACCAAGCAGCTCGCCTACTCGGTCCTCACCGACGCCCAGAAGCACCGCTTCGAGGAGAACCTGGAGCTGGACATCTCCTTCGGCATCAAGGGGCTGGCCCGCTTCCGGGCCAACATCTTCAACCAGCGCGGCGCCACCGCCGCCGTCTACCGGCAGATCCCCTACGAGATCCTTGGATTCAAGGAGCTCGGCCTGCCGCAGGTGGTCGAGGAGATCTGCAACAAGCCGCGCGGCCTGGTGCTCGTCACCGGCCCGACCGGCTCGGGCAAGTCGACGACGCTGGCGGCGATGATCGACAAGATCAACCGCGAGCGGCACGAGCACATCATCACCATCGAAGACCCGGTGGAGTTCCTCCATCAACACAAGAACTGCATCGTCAACCAGCGCGAGCTGCACGCGGACACCCACTCGTTCGCCAACTCGCTCAAGTCCGCGCTGCGCCAGGATCCGGACGTGGTCCTCATCGGCGAGATGCGCGACCTGGAGACGATCGAGTCGGCCCTGCGCATCGCCGAGACGGGCCACCTCACCTTCGGCACGCTGCACACGAACTCCGCGGCGCAGACGATCAACCGCATCGTGGACGTCTTCCCGGCCCACCAGCAGCCGCAGATCCGGGCCCAGCTCTCCTTCGTCTTGGAAGGGATCATGTGCCAGTCGCTGCTGCCGAAAGCGAACGGGAAGGGCCGCGTGATGGCCATGGAGATCCTGGTCCCGAACGCCGCCATCCGGAACCTCATCCGCGAGGACAAGGTGCACCAGATCTATTCGATGATGCAGACCGGCCAGGCGAAGTACGGGATGCAGACGTTCAACCAGTCGCTGGCCACGCTCTACTTCAAGAAGCTCATCACCCTGCAGACCGCCCTCTCGCGGTCCTCGAATCCGGACGAGCTGCAGGAGATGATCTCCCGCGGCGCGGGCACCCTCCAGCCGCAGGGGCCCCCCGCCGCGGCGGGAGCGCAGAGGCCGAGACCGGCGTAGGATATGGGGATGAAGCTCACAGGTCACAGCTCACAGCTCACAGGGAGAACCGGGGCGGGCGGGCCTGTGAGCTGTGAGCTGTCAACTGTGAGCTTGTAAGGCAGGAGCTGACAATGCCAACGTTCGAATGGAGAGGCCGGGGGCGGACGGGTCAGGACCAGACGGGGGTGCTCGTCGCCGATTCCAAGGACGCCGTCATCAATGCGCTGCGGCGGCAGCAGATCGTCGTCACCGCCGTCAAGGAGAAGGGGAAGGAGATCGCCGTCCCGAAGTTCGGAGGCAAGGTCCCGCCCCAGATGGTGGCGGTCTTCACCCGCCAGTTCTCGGTCATGATCGACGCCGGCCTGCCGCTGGTGCAGTGCCTGGAGATCCTCGGCTCGCAGCAGGAGCACAAGGCCTTCAAGCGCGCCCTCATCCAGGTCCGGCAGGACGTCGAGTCGGGCTCCAACCTGGCCGACTCGATGCGCAAGCACCCCAAGATCTTCAACGACCTCTACACGAACATGGTCGCCGCGGGCGAGGCGGGCGGCATCCTGGACACGATCCTCCAGCGCCTGGCCACCTACATCGAGAAGGCGGTCAAGCTCAACTCGCAGGTCAAGTCGGCGATGATCTACCCGGTCGCCGTCATCTCCATCGCCTGCATCGTCGTCACCATCATTCTCTGGAAGGTCATCCCGGTCTTCGCCTCCCTCTTCGCCGGCCTCGGCGCGCAACTGCCGATGCCGACCGTGATCGTCATCGCCCTGTCGCACTTCATCGGCGACTACTGGTGGCTGATCGGCGGCCTGATCGTCGCCGGCGTCTTCTTCATCCGGAGGTACCACGAGACCTACAAGGGCAAGCGCGTGCTGGACGGCCTGATGCTCAAGATGCCGGTCTTGGGCATGCTCATGCGCAAGATCGCCGTAGCCCGCTTCTGCCGCACCCTGGCCACCCTGACCTCCTCCGGCGTTCCCATCCTCGACGGCCTGCAGATCACGGCCCGCACCGCCGGCAACTCGATCATCGAGGACGCCATCATGGCCACTCGCAAGTCGGTCGAGGAAGGCAAGACGATCAGTGAGCCGCTGGGCGACACTGACGTCTTCCCGCCCATGGTCGTGCAGATGATCGCCGTCGGCGAGCAGACCGGCGCCCTGGACACGATGCTGACCAAGATCGCCGACTTTTACGAGGACGAGGTCGACATCGCCGTGGCCGGCCTGATGAAGCTCCTCGAGCCGCTCCTCATCGCGTTCCTCGGCGTGGCCGTCGGCGGCATCGTCATCGCCATGTACATGCCGATGTTCGCGCTGATCGGGCAAATTCAGTAAGAAACAGTTGCTGGTTGCTAGTTGCTGGTTGCTGGTAGACGCCGGCGACCAGCACCCTACTAGCAACCAGCAACTAGCAACCAGCAACTGCGTTCCCATGCCCTCCGACGCGCGCATGCTCATCGCCGTCCGCGTCGTCGTCGTGACGACGCTGCTGATGGCGTCGCTCATCATCCAGTACACCGTCACCGAGCTGCTGCCGATCAACTACATCTACCTGACGGCGGCGGTGACCTACGCCCTGACCCTCGTCTACATCGCCTTCGGCCAGGTCGTCCACTCCCGGCGGGCCAACCTGATGATCCAGGTCGGCGGCGACCTCCTCGTCGAGACCCTGCTCGTCTACTTCACCGGCGGTCTCGACTCGCCCTTCTCCTTCCTCTACCTCGTCTCCATCATCACCGCCTCGATGCTTCTCTATCGCCGAGGGGGGCTGCTCGCCGCGTCCGGCGCGGTCATCCTCTACGGCGCGCTGGCGGACCTGATGTATTACGAGATCATCCCCCTGCCGGAGCAGAGCCTCGTCTCGGCCGTGCCGTGGACCTCCTCCCGCCTCTACTTCAACATGGCCACGAACTTCGCCGGCTTCTACGCGGCGGCGCTGCTCACCTCGTTCATCTCCGAGAAGCTGCAGAAGACGTTCGAGGAGCTGGATGTGAACCGCCAGAACCTCGCGGAGCTGCGGGCCATCAACCAGAACGTCGTCGACTCCATCCCCTCCGGTCTGATCACTCTTTCGTCCTACGGCACCGCCTCCTTCATCAATCCCGCCGGCTGCACCATCCTCCAGAGCGCGCCACTCTCGATCCTCGGCCGGCACGTGACGGAGCTCGGTTTCTTCACCCTCCAGACGTGGAACGAGGCGCGGGCCGGCCTCTCCGCGGGAGCCATCGTGCGCGAGGAGATCGAGTACCCGACCCGCGACGGCCCGCGCAGCATCGGCTTCGCCGTGACGCCGCTGCACACGCTGGAAGGCAACCCGGCCGGCTACACCGTCATCTTCCAGGACCTGACGGAGATGAAGAAGCTGGAGGCCCAGCTCCGCCTCAAGGACCGCATGGCCGCGGTCGGCGAGCTCTCCGCCGGCATCGCCCACGAGATCCGCAACCCGCTGGCGGCCATCGCCGGCTCTGTGCAGGTGCTGAAGGCCTCCTCGTCGCTGTCGCAGCAGGAGCAGCGGCTGATGTCGATCGTGCTGAAGGAGTCGGAGCGGCTGAACAAGACCATCGCCGAGTTCCTCCGCTTCGTCCGCCCGCAGGAGCGGCGCTCCGCGGAATTCGACATCGCCGCCAGCCTGGCCGAGGCGCTGGATCTGCTGGCTAACTCGTCGGAGCTGAGCGCGGAGCACACCATCCGGCGCGAGATCCACCCGCCGTCCTTCCACCTCCTCGGCGACGCGGACCAGATCCGCCAGGTCTTCTGGAATCTCGCACGCAACGCGGTGCAGGCCATGCCCCACGGCGGGACGCTCACCGTCAGCACCCACCTCCACGACGGGCAGTACCACATCCTCTTCAGCGACAGCGGGCGGGGGATGTCGGACGCCGACCTGCAGCGGCTCTTCCAGCCCTTCCGCACGAACTTTCCGTCCGGAACGGGGCTGGGGATGGCCATCTCGTACCGCATCGTGCAGGAGCACGGAGGGCGGATCGACGTACTGTCGCGGCAGGGGCAGGGGACGACGATCACCGTCTCGCTGCCGGTCGCGACCGGCCCGGGCCAGACGGCGCGGCCGCCGGTGGCCGTCACCGCCGCATGAGCCGCCGGGCGCTGAACGCCGGCACCGCGGCAGTCTTCATCGTCTCCTTCTTCGCCTTCGCCTTCCTCTTCCTCCGGATGTCGATCCTCGTCGACGCCGACTCGTACTATCACCTCGCCGTAGCCCGCTGGTACGGGCAGGAAGGCGTCGCCACGCCGATTCCGTGGGCCCGCTTCAGCCTCCTCGCCTCCGGGGCGGACAAGGAGTGGCTCTTTCATCTGCTGTTGATCCCGTTCACGCTTGGCGACGCCGCGATCGGCGGCCGGCTGGCGCTGGCCCTCTTCAACGCGGCACTCGCGGCGGTGATCGCGCGCTACGCGGCTTCCATCATCGGACCGGTCGGATTCGCGGTGCCGCTCTGGCTCTGGATCGCCGCTCCGCCGTTCTTTGCGCGGGTGGTGCGGTTGCGGCCGGAGCTGCTCGCGCTGTTGTTGATCCTGCTCGCGATCGGCGCCGCCTCGACGCGCCGTTACGCGCTGTTCGGCCTCATCGCCTTCGCCTTCGCGCTCGGTTACACCGCGTGGCACGTCTTCCTCTTCCTCGCGCTGTTGTGGGCGTGGCGCGATCGGCGCCTCGCTCTGCCCGCGGTCATCGGCGTTGCCGCCGGTCTCGTGCTGCGTCCGTATCCGCTGGCGAACCTGCACCTCTGGTACGTGCAGAACATCGAGTTCTTCCGCTGGATGGGCAAGCTCGACGTCGGCGACGAGATCAGGCCTCCCTCACTGCATACCCTCTGGACGTCGCTCGCCTTTCTGCTGGCGGTCGCGCTGCTCATTCGCAGGAGCAAACCACCGGTGGAGACGGCGATCGCCGCGGGCGTCTTCCTCCTCCTCTTCACCCGCATCGGGCGGATGGCCACGTACGTCTATCCGCTCGTCTTCCTGGCGGTCCTCAACGAGCGGGCGCGCCGTTGGGCGCCCATCGTCCTCGGCGGCACGCTCGTCCTCGCATTGCCATTGGCGCGCGAGCCGATGCTCATCGACCTGCTCACCCGCGACTTTGCCACCGAGGGGGATCTGGAGCGCTTCGGCCGCGCGGTGCCGCCCGGCGCGAAGATCGCCGCCACGTGGGGCGACGGCGAGACGTACGCCTTCTGGGCGCCGCAGGGCCGCTACCTGAACGTCCTCGAGCCGCTGTTCATGATGGCCCGCGACCCGCGCGCGTACGAGGCCCAGCGCCGCCTCTTCAGCGGCCTCGATCCCGATCCCGCCGCCACGCTCCGCGAGCTCGACAGCAACTTCATCGCCTTCGACGTCACCTCCACGCCGCCCGCGCTCGTCCGGCGCATCGCCACCGACCCGCGCTTCCGCCTTCGCCATGGCGGCGTGAACGCGCTGTTCGAGCTGGTCCAGTAAACTGCATCCCAATGTCCGACGATCACCTTCTCAACCCGCAGCCGGAAGCGGACGACCTCCAGGCCGAGCTCTCCCTCCGCCCCCGCTTCCTGCGCGAGTACATCGGGCAGCAGAAGGTGAAGGCGAACCTGGAGATCTCCATCGCCGCGGCGCGCAAGCGCGGCGAGCCGCTCGACCACGTCCTGCTCTTCGGCCCTCCCGGCCTGGGCAAGACGACGCTGGCCAACATCATCGCCAACGAGATGGGAGCGCACATCCGCGGCACGTCGGGCCCTGCGCTGGAGAAGCCGGGCGACCTCGTCGCGATCGTCACGAACCTCGAACAGGGGGAGGCGCTCTTCATCGACGAGATCCACCGCCTGCCGGCTACCGTCGAGGAAGTGCTCTACTCCGCGATGGAGGACTTCGCCGTCGACCTCGTCATCGGCCAGGGGCCGGCGGCGCGGACGGTGAAGATCGAGGTGCCGCGCTTCACGCTCATCGGCGCCACGACGCGCGCCGGCCTGCTCTCCGCGCCGCTCCGGGCCCGCTTCGGCATCGTCCACCGCCTCGACTTTTACGATTTCGAGTCGCTTGCGGTCATCGTCCGCCGCTCCTCGGAGATCCTCGGCATCCCCATCGAGCGCGACGCCGCGGACGAGATCGCCCGCCGCTCGCGCGGCACGCCCCGCATCGCCAACCGCCTCCTGCGCCGCGTGCGCGACTTCGCCGAAGTGCGGCATCAAGGATCGGTCACGGTGGCCATCGCCAGGGAGGCGCTGCAGATGCTGGAGGTGGATGAGTACGGCCTGGACGAGATCGACCGCAAATTCCTGGCCGCGATCATCGAGCGCTTCAGCGGCGGGCCAGTCGGCGTGAACGCCATCGCGTCGTCCATCGCCGAGGATCGGGGGACGATCGAGGATCTGTACGAGCCGTACCTGATCCAGATCGGCTTCCTGCAGCGCACCCCGCGCGGCCGCGTGGCCACGCAGCAGGCCTACCAGCACCTCGGCTACCCGATCGGCAGGCGCCAGCCGGGGTTGTTCTAAGGAGCGCGGGCGTCCCGCCCGCCAGCCGTCGGGCGTCTCGCCCGGCGGTCACGCGCGTTCCGCGGCACGAGACGTGCCGCGGCTTGCGGGCGAGACGCCCGCGCTCCTAGCGCACGTTCAAGTCCCGCAGGTACATCTCGCGCGCCCCTTCGAAGTACGGCGGCGCAACACCACCGGTACCACTCGCTTCCACCACGAGCATCCCCTCCTCCGACGGCAGGCGCACCACGCGCGCGTAGCCGCAGGCGAGCAGCGTCGCCTCGAGCGTGCCGTAGTTGTAGACGAACGCGTACTGCCGCATGGCGCGGTTCACCTCGTGGCAGGCCTCGATGGTCGGCTCGCGATAATGCGTTTTCCAGATCCACGATAGATCGGGCGTGATGACGCGCACCTCTTCGCCCACATGCGAGGCGAGCAGGCGAAACGCCTCGTCGTAAGCCAGCTCGTGAATCGAGGAGAAGACGATCACCACGCCTCCACGATCAGGATGTGCGAGTGCCCCTCCCAATCCTCGTTCTGCTCGTGATGTTCGAGGCCGCGCAACTCCTCGTGCTCCGACTGGCCGTATGCGCAGCGCGCCACATCATGAAAACCGGCGTCGCGCAGCGCGGAGGTCAGCGTGGCGAGGTTCCAGAGGAACTGATGTCCCCAGCCGCGGAACGCGCGGTTCATGCCGAAGCAGGCCAGCACCTCCAATTCCGGCGTGAGCACCTGCCGGTAGTGCGAGGCCCACACCCAGTCGAGGTTCGGCGTGGAGAGGCGGAGCACGCCGCCGCGGCGCAGCGCGCGCCGGCAATCCGCGAGCAGCACGCGCGCATCTTCGAATCGCAAGTGCTCGAGAAAGTGCTCGGCGAAGATGAAGCGTACGCCGCGGAACGGCAGCCCGCGCGTGACGTCCACCACGCGGTCGACGCCCGGATACGCCTGGTTGTCGATGTTGAGCCAGCCTGGGAGGGCAACCGAGCCGCTCCCGATGTGCAGCCGATCGGTGCGTTCGGCGCCCGAGCGGCCAAGGAGCCGGCGGAAGTCAATCACGGCGAAAGTGCGCGCCGCGGGAAACCGGGTTGCGCAGCGCGGAGTTGGCCACGATGGCCGCCATCTGCTGCCCGTGGAAGAGCTCCACGATCGGCTTGCTGATCGTCGCCTGGTGATAGAACTTCGTCAGGCGGTCGCCGAGCTGGCGGATGTCCGCCACCGCCCGCTTGAGACGCTCGTAGCTGCGCACGATCCCCACGTAGTTCCACATCGTGTGCTGGATGGTCGTCCAATCCTGGAGGATGAGCGCCGGGTCTTCGACGTCTTCCGTCCCCGCCGCCTTCCAGTTCGGGATCGATTCCAGGAGGCCCTCGTGCAGCACGCCGATGCCCGTCCGCCGCGAGGACGGCGCGCGCCGGATGGCCGGCGCATCCCCCTCCCGCGCATGCTGCTTGACCGTCTTCTGCCCCGCGGCCTCGGCCGGCGTCGTCCCGCTGAAGTACTTCTCGCGGATCGACTGCGCCGCGTAATAGCCCCAGGTCAGCCCCTCCAGCAGCGACGTCGACGCCAGCCGGTTGCCGCCGTGCAGCCCCGTGCACGACGTCTCCCCGATCGCGTACAGCCGCGCCAGCGTCGTCTCCCCCGCGTTGTTGGCCAGGATGCCGCCGCAGAAGTAGTGCGCCGCCGGCACCACCGGGATCGGGTCCTTCGCGATGTCCACGCCGATGTCGGCGCAGGCCTTGGCGATGTTCGGGAAGCGTTCTTTGATCGGCTGGTGCCCGGTGTAGTGATTGGCCAGGTCGAGGTAGACGAATTCGTCCTTGTTCGCCGTCATCTCTTCGACGATGGCCCGGGCCACGATGTCGCGCGGCGCGAGGTCCTTCAGGGCCGGCGAATACTTCTCCATGAAGTACTCGCCCTTCTCGTTGCGCAGCCGCGCCCCCTCCCCGCGCAACGCCTCGGAGATCAGATAGTGATTCGCCTTCTTGTCCGCCAGCGCCGTGGGGTGGAACTGCACGTACTCCGCGTTCATGATCCGCGCGCCGGCGCGCTGGGCCATGACCACGCCGTCGCCGATCGCGCTGCGCGTGTTCGTCGTGTGCAGGTAGATCTGGCCGATCCCTCCGGTGGCCAGCACCGTGTAGTCGGCGAAGACGGTGAAGACCTCCTCCGTGTTGTTGTCCAGGAGATACGCGCCGACGCATTCGTTGCCCAGCCGGTAACGGACCTGGATGTCGGTGGGATGGTGTTGCGTGGTGAGCAGGTCGATGGCCGTCATCTCCGTCACCAGCGTGATGTTCGGCTCGGCCTTGACCCGGTTGAGCAGCGAGATCTCGATGGCCCGGCCGGTGGCGTCGCCGGCGTGGATGATCCGCGGCACGGAGTGGGCGCCTTCCTGCGTCAGATCGAGCTCGCCCTCCTCGCTGGTGGAGAACGGCACGTGGATCTGATCCAGCAGCAGTTCCTTCACCACGCGCGGTCCCTCGACGGAGAGGAAGCGCACCGCTTCTTCACTGGAGAGGCCGGCGCCGGCGCGGAGGATGTCTTCGATCAGCTTGGCCGGGCTGTCGTTCTCCCCCTCGTAGATGATGCCGCCCTGGGCCCAGAAGGTGTTGCAGTCCTTCGGATCGGCCGCTTTCGTCACCAGGAGGACTTTCAGACCCGCGTTGGCCAGTACGAACGACGCGGTCAAACCGGCGATGCCCGTGCCGATGACGAGCACCGGGTAGTGCTCACGATTGCTCAGCCGCCCGCTCACGGCTGCGTATTCTACAGGGGACATGCGCGTCCTCCGCCGAGATCGCGCGGCGCGAAATATTTCATCGCTCCTCTCGTGGAGCGCATGGCATGAGGGCGGCAATTAAGTCCTTTCGTCATGCGCCGCCGGACGGTCCTCCTCGCGATCCTCCTCCTCATTCTCCTCGTCGCCGCCAACTGGCAGCCGCGGGTGATCGTCCGCGCGGCGGATGCGCCGTCGCTGACGGCGGAACATCAGCAGCAACTGGCGGAACAGCTCGAGCAGGCGTTGCCGAACCGTGACGTGAAGGTGATGGTGATCCTGAGCGACCGGGTGGTGGCGACGCGCGCGCCGCAGGGTGTCATCCTGAGCCGCGCAGACGGCGAAGGATCCGCACCTTCAGGCGCGGCGCGAGATCGGTACGGATCCTTCGTCGTCTCCGCGACTCAGGATGACACGGCGATCAGGCCGTCTCCCAGCGCCGGGTCAGTTGCCGCGCGATGACGAAGAACACCAGCGCGTAGCCGATCAGCACCGCCACCGGCGCGACGAGCACCGTCAGCGGCTCCTCGCGCCAGAAGACGTTCGTGAAGCCGTCCAGCGCCCAGGAGTTGAAGAGCACCAGACCGGCCTTCTGCACCCACTCCGGCATCAGGAAGCGGGGGAACATCGAGCCGCCGATGGCCGACACGGTGAGCACGACCAGCGTGGAGATCGCGCCGAGCTGCGCGCGCGTCCGCGAGAGCGAGGCGAGGAAGAGCCCGAACGCCGACGTGGCCAGGGTGGTGGCCAACGCCATGATGGCGAAGCCGCCGAGGTGGCGCAGCAGCTCGAGACGGAAGACGACCGCTCCCCAGGTGAACATCACGATGAGCTGCAGCGTGCCGAGCGTCCAGAGGTAGACCAGCTTGCCCAGGAGCAGTTGGGTGAGCGTGAGGCGGGTGGTGAGGATGCGGTCGAGCGTGCCGCTCTCCGCCTCTTCCAGCAGCGCGCCGCCGCCGTTCGACGCGGTGAAGAGGAGGAACATCACGCCGATGCCCGCCGCGAAGAGGGCGACCACCGGGTTCCGCTTCGTCTCGCCCACCACGTCCGTCATCGTGATGTTGATCAGCTCTCCGCCGCCCTGCCGCCTCTTCGCCGCCGGCTGCGCGCGCAGCCAGGCCATGTTCTTGTCCAGCGACGCGCGCTGCTCCGGCGTGAGGCCGCCGCTCCACTTGTCCATCGCCTCCACGCCGCCGTCCATCATCAGCTCCGGCATGGCGGTCATGATCGTCTTCTGCAGCAGGCCGTTCGCCACCTGCGGCGCGATCGGATCGGCCGAGTCGGTGAGGAGCCGGAACGCCGGCGCGTCCGACTTCTGCTGCTGCCCGAAGCGGATGCGCGTCGTACCGAAGCCCTTGGGGATGATGATCGCCACCGGCACGGTGCCGCGCTTGACCAGCGCCGTCGCCGCCGCGGTGTCGTCCGCGGTGCGCACCTTCAGCGCAGGCTCGGCGCGCAGCGCCTCGATCAGGCGGCGCGAGTTGTCCGAGCGGTCCTCGTCGGCGATGACCACGCTCACCTTCGGCGTCGTGTTCCGCCGGGCGAACAGGCCGGCGAAGATGGAGAAGAAGACGATGGGGACGACGAAGCTGAGCATCAGCGCCGCGCGGTCGCGGCGGAGGTTCAGCCAGCCGGCGCGCATCACGGAGAGGATCATTCGCGCAGCTCCCTTCCGGTGAGGTGGAGGAAGACCGCCTCGAGGGTCGGGGCCGGACCGCCTTCCGCGCCGGCGGCGAGGTGCGTCCGGGTCAGCTCCTCCTGCGTGCCGAGGGCGATGACCTTGCCGTGGTCGACGACGGCGATGCGGTCGCAGAGGCGCTCGGCCTCCTCCATGTAATGCGT
>DATEOX010000158.1:0-8061 GCA_035273585.1 Thermoanaerobaculia bacterium | reverse complement strand
CGGCCGCCGCCCGGTTCGCGCCTCCAGCTCGCGAAGCAGCGCGGCGAGGTTCCGCGACAGGGTGGCGGCGTCCGCAGGCGCGCCGGCACCCGCAGAGCGCGGCGCGGCGAAGTCCACGATCGGGGGTAGATCAAGCGGCTCGAGCTTCACCACGTCGGCGTAATGCGCTGCCTGCTCCACCGGATCGACCTCGTTCATGAAGACCAGGTACGCGCCGCGGGTGACGTCGACCTCCTGGAGCCCGGACCACGTCATGTCGAAGTCTGCGGCCTTGAATGACCTTCCTTGCGTTGCCTCGATGATTGCGAATTCCACAGCCGATGGATCGACCTTCTGCCAGTCGATCGTTTGATCGAACAGGTCGACGCCCGATGTGAGCACGGTGTTGACGACGTTGGGCGGAAGCGACGGCGGCGCACCGCCGGGCGCCGGTTTTTCCGCGGCGGTGGTGGTGATCGCGGTCTGCGTCCGCCGGGGCGGAGTCGCTGTATCAACAGATCGCAGGCGTTCCATCGCGAAGAGGGTCGCCAATGCGGCAATGGCTGCAATCGTCAGGAGCACGGCCCAAAGCCGCGTGCGCCGCGGCGGTGGTTCGGGCTCCGGTTCCCGCGCACCATCCACCCTGGCCAGGACGCGGGTGATCGCCCGCGCGAGTTGCTCGACGTCGTATCTCCAGCGTGTCGCGCTCAGCTCCGCCGCCTGGATGCCGGCCAGCGCCGCGATGTCCGCGGGAAGCTGCGCTTCCTCCGGCATCTTCGCGCCGCTGACGAGGACCGGTATCACCGTCGCCGCATGGCGAAGGCCGGCCGCGATCTCCAGCCGGACGTGATCGCGCGCGTCGTCCAGCGCCCGCTGGGGCGCGCCGTCCCGCCGGAGCACCAGCCACCCCGGACTGATCACGACCAGGACGACTGCTGACTTGGAGATCGTGTCGTCGATCTCCTTCCCGAAGCTGGTGCCGGGCTGGATGTCGCCGCCTACGTCGATGAAGACGTTGCCTTCGAATTTCTGCTCCAACGCCTCCGCTAGACGGCCGGCGTAACCGCCATCGATCAGGCGGCGATAGCAGATGAAGATGGTTCGACGACCACTCTTCGCATCATCCATGGAGTTTGGCTGATGATGCCACGACGGCTGCGGAGAAGCACTCCGGCGACAGCCGGCAGCGCTCCCGCCGTGGTTGCGGATCGCGCTATCGGGAGGTCTTCTTCTTCCGCTACACGCACGAGCAATCCGAGTCGGCCGGCAACATTCCGTAGCTGCGCCCCCTGCTACAATCCCGCCCCTCATGAAGCTCTCCCGCGACTGGCTGTCCGATTCCGTCGACCTCCTCGATCTCTCCAACGACGAGCTGCAGGCGCGCTTTACGGAGATCGGGCACGCGGTGGACTCCGTCGAGCGGCACGACGACGACACGATCTTCGACCTGGAGATCACGACCAACCGCGTCGATGCGATGTCGCATCTCGGCATGGCGCGGGAGCTGGGCGCGGCGCTCGGGCGGGAGATGCTGGGCGAGCAGCCGGCGCCGCCGCCCGCGTCGGAGAACGGAAGCGTCAGGATCAGCATCGAGGCGCCGGAGATGTGCGGCCGCTTCTCGGCCATCGTCGTCCGCGGCATCACCATCAAGCCGTCGCCGGAGATCATCCGCCGCCGGCTCGAGGCCATCGGCCTGCGTCCCATCAACAACATCGTCGACGTCACCAACTACGTGATGATGGCCCTCGGCCATCCGCTGCATGCCTATGATCTGGCGCGCATCAACGACGCCACCATCACCGTGCGGCCGGGCAAGGCCGGCGAGCGGCTGCGCACGCTCGACAACGAGGAGCGGAAGCTCGATCCGCAGACGTGCGTCATCGCCGATCCGAAGCACCCCCTCGGCCTGGGCGGCGTCATCGGCGGCCTGGACAGCGAGATCAGCGACTCCACGCGCGACATCGTCCTGGAGTGCGCCTGGTTCAACCCGTCCGTCATCCGCCGCACGGCCAAGCGGCTGGGCATCAAGACCGACGCGTCGTACCGCTTCGAGCGGCGCGTCGATCCGGGCGACACCCTGCGCACGCTCGACCTCGCGGCCAGCCTCGTCGTCGAGTACGCGGGCGGCACGCGCGAGGAGCCGATCGACGTCCTGGCCATGAAGATCGAGCCGAAGGTCCTCGTCCTTCGCGACGCGAAGCTGCACGAGGCCTCGGCCGGCGTCGTCGGCGCCGCCTACGCGCTGGAGCTCTTCCGCCGCCTCGGATTCGAGGCGCGCGTGATCGAGGGGGGCATCGAGGTCGTCGTGCCGACCTGGCGCGGCGACATCCACGAAGAGATGGACCTCGTCGAAGAAGTGCTGCGCTTCTTCGGGCTGAACAACGTGCCGGCGTCGCTGCCGCGGGTCACGATCGGCGACACGCACGAGAACCCGGTCGTCACGGCGGAGGACACCGTCCGCGACATCCTGGTCGGCTCCGGCCTGGCCGAGGCGGTCAACTACTCGTTCATCCATCCGGATCACAACCCGCTGTTCTCCGGGGAGCCGGCGGTGGCCATCACCAACGCGCTATCGGAGAACGTCGGGGCGATGCGTCTCTCGCTCTTGCCGGGCCTCCTCGAGACGGTGGTCTTCAACCGCTCGTACGGCACGCGCGACGGCTCGTTGTTCGAGGTCGGGCGCACCTATCACCGCGACGGCGACAAGGTCCGCGAGCGGCACCGCGCGGCGATGGTGATGTATGGCTCGATCGGCGAGCACTGGGGCGACGCCCGCCGGCCCGTCGACTTTTTCGACATCAAGGGCCTGGTCGAGCAGATCGCGGCGAAGCTGCACGTCGAGCTGGAATTCGCGCCCGGCGACGAGCCGTGGCTGCGGAAAGGGAAGCGCGCCGTCGGGCGCGTCGGCGACCAGCGGATCGCGACCGTCGGCTTTCTCGCCTCCGAGGTGCTGCAGAAGTTCGGGATCAAAGGAGAGGTGGCGGCGGCGGAGCTCGACATCGGGGCGCTGCTGGAGGCGACCGGCGAGTGGAAGATGACGCAGGTGGCGCGCATCCCCGGCGTGCCGATGATCATGGCCCTCACGCACGGGCTCGACCTCGAATACCGGCGCATCGTCGAGACCATCCGCTCGCTGGATGTGCCCAACCTGCACGAGGTGGGGCTGCGCGACCGCTATCCGACGCAGGACGGCGTCAAGACGACGCTCGGCTTGTGGTATCAGTCATTCGAACGCTCGCTCACGCAGGATGAGGTGAGCGAGGCGCACAACCGGCTCGGCGAGCGGCTCGCCGCCCTGCTGCCGGTCAAGCTGCTCGCACAGGAGACCAGGTGAAGAAGAAGAACGAAGATGACTCGCAGTTGGCGCTCTCCGGCACCGAGGAAGCGGAGATCCTGGCTCGCCTCAGCGAGCGCGTGGAGAGGGCCGTGGCCACCATCCAGGAGCTCCGCCGCGAGCGCGACACCCTGCGCGCGCGCGTCGAGGAACTGGAGTCGCGCGACGAGGACGTCGAGCGGCTGAA
Source organism: Thermoanaerobaculia bacterium (assembly GCA_035273585.1). Taxonomy (GTDB): domain Bacteria; phylum Acidobacteriota; class Thermoanaerobaculia; order Gp7-AA8; family Gp7-AA8; genus JAFAVZ01. Next base: position 4,561 of record DATEOX010000158.1, on the reverse strand, counting down.
CCGCGAGCGGAGCGAGATCAGGGATCGGATCGAATCGATTCTGGGGAGCCTCGAGGCGCTGGAGACGGGCGAGTAATCAGAGCCCGTCGTACTTCGAGTACCCACGCTCGCCCCAGAAGTCGCGCGGCTCGTCCTTCATGTAGGCGATGCGCGTGATGGCCTTGATGTTCTTCAGGCCGAGCTTCATCGGCACGACGAGGCGGAGCGGCGCGCCGTGGGCGAGGGTCAGCGGCGCGTCGTTCTGATGCGTGGCCAGCAGCGTCTGCGGATGCTCCGCCGTCGGCAGGTCGATCGAGACGTAGTAGTCCGTCACCTCGGAGGACATCGCGGCCCAGCGCGCGCCGGGCATCGGCGGATGGGCGCGCAGCAGGTCGGCGAAGCGGAGGCCGCCCCACCAGGCGATGGCGCTCCATCCCTCCACGCAGCAGAGCCGCGTCACCTGGTCGTGGTGGGGGAAGCGGAGCAGGTCACCGATTTTGAGGACCGCGTCCTGTCCCGATGCGAGGCCGGTCAGCGACAGCGACCAGGTGGGGACGAAGGCGCCGTTCGGCGTAGGGCCGTGGTAGTTGTTCTTCAGCGGCGTGACGTCCGACGGCCGGTAGGTCCGGACGCTTCGATTGCGCGAGTACAAGGCCTCGGCTACGTCGTCATCGAACGTCAGCGTGCGGTTGAGAAAGCGCTCGCGCCGCTCGGGGGTGAGGCCGACGCGCGCCTCGAGCGAGTCGAGCCAGTGCAGGCCGGGATGGCGCTGCTTCAGGCCGTCCGGCATCAGCCACCAGAAGCCGGCGGCGGTGATGGCGGTGCCGGCGCCGAAGAGGATGAAGTCGCGGCGGGTGTGCTTCTCAGCCATGTTCGCGCTCCGACCAGCCGGTGACCATCGAACGGAAGGTGTCCCAGCCGTCCGCGATCACCAGCACCACATGCGGGACGACAAAGAGGACGAAGACCCACAGCATCCAGAAGTGCACGATGCGCGCGCCGTTGTAGGAGAGGAAGAGCCGCTCCAGCCAGCCGAGCTGCACCGGCTTGTGCATGGCCCAGCCGCTGGCGATCGCGGCCAGCCCGGCCAGCGGCATGGACAGATATCCGGCCCGCTGCAGCGCGTTGTACTTTGCCGTGACGGGCGGATGCGGCCACGGTCGGCGCCGCAGTTTCATCGGCACGACGCCGAGGTAGTAGCGGATCATGGCGATGGCATCGCGTACGTCGCTGCGCCGCGGCACGAGATCCCGCCACCCCCCGCCCGCCACCAGCCCCGCGGCGTAGATCAGCCCGTTGAGCATGAAGAGGTAGGCGAAGAACCAGTGCAGCCGCAGCGCGCGGGCCAGATCGAAAGTGCCGATCGAGAACGCGTCGTAAAACCACTTCGGGAACGGTTTGAAGACGGGCGAGGCCCAGTAGATGGAGAAGCCGGTGACGATCAACCCGAGGAGCAGCGGGATGTTCATCCAATGCGCGAGGCGCACGAGGAAGTGGTGCTTGGGGATGACGGGCACAAGAGCAAGTGTACGCTTACTTTTTCGTCGAACATTGTCGATGTGCGATGGTCTCGCGGCGTTGTGCCAGCCGGCCCTACATCTCCCCCAGCAACCGCTCTCTGCACTCGCACAGCCGCTGCCACGCCACTCCCTCGTTCGCCGTGGCGTCGGTGAGCAGCACCACGTAGTAGCCATCCTTGAGGTCGCACGAAAAGACGGACGTCGCCGCGAATTCGAGCTTGAAGCGATCGAGCTTGCCGGTGCCGATGGTGTGGCAGGTGTTGCGCAGTTGCGTCAGGAAGATGCCGCTGTAGGCGCCGACCACCTTCAGGTCGTTGTCGTCGGCCTCGAAGGGACGCTCGGTGAGGACCTCGACCGTCTCCCCTTCCTGGTCGAGGAAGATGGCGCCGAGGGCGCCGTGCGTGTTGCTGACGAGCTCTTGAAGGATGCGGCGGAACGGCATCTCACTCCCACATGACCAGGAACTTGCGCGCCTCGGCCGCCTCCGGCGAGTCGGGCGCGAGGTCGACCACCCGCTGGAGCGACTTCCGGGCCACCTCGTTGAAGCCGGCCCGCTGCGCGGACACGCCGTAGCGCAGATGTCCGACCGGCGACGACGGGTTGCGCGCCACGAACTCCTTGTATTGCTTGCCCGCCCCCTGCAGGTCGCCCCGCCGCTCGAGCAGGATGCCGAGGTAGAGCACGGCCGAGTCGTGGCCCGGATCGAGAGCGAGCGCGCGGCGCAGCCACGCCTCCGCATCGGCCGCGCGGCCGAGACCGTCCAGCGCCAGCGCATTGTGATACGCGGCCGAGGCGCGCATCCCCGAGGCGGGATCGTCGTACAGCGTCTCGAATTCGGATGACGCGCGCGCCAGCTCCGAGAGCCTGAGCCAGGCGATGGCGCGGTTGAAGCGCGCCGCGGCCAGCTTCGGATCGAGATCCAGAGCGAGATCGAACGAGGCCACCGCTTTCCGCGGCGAGCCGGACAACATCAGAGCCAGGCCGCGGAGGTTCTCCGTTTCGGCGGGGGAGCGGCCGGCGGTGCGCACGCCGTCGAGCTGCTGGAGCGCGCGTTGGTAGCGGCCGTTCAGAATGTCGTACAGCGCGCGGTCGCAGCCGGGGTTGGGGGTCGCTGCGGCCAGCAGCAGGGCGAGCGCGAACCGGATCAGGCAGCGCCTCGAACTTGTTCGTCGATCTGGATGTCGCCTCGCTTGACCGCCTGCACGAAGGCCTCCACCACCCGCGGATCGAAGCGCGTCCCGGCGAAGGAGCGGATCTTCTCCACCACGTAATTGAGCTCCATCGCCTTCTGGTACGGGCGATTCGTCGTCATCGCGTCGAACGTGTCGGCGATGGCCACGATGCGCGCCTGCATCGGGATCTGCTCCCCCTCCAGGTTGTCCGGGTAGCCGCCGCCGCTCCACTTCTCGTGGTGGTACTTCATGCCCGGGATGATGTCGATGAGCTGGGCCACGCCGCTCATGATCGCGGCGCCCTTGGCCGGATGCTGCTTCATCACCTCGAACTCGTCCTCGCTGAGCGCCCCCGGCTTGCGCAGGATGCGGTCGTCGATGCCGATCTTGCCGACATCGTGCAGCAGCGCGCTCACCCGCAGGTTGCGCATCTCCTTCTCCGGCAGCCCGAGGTTCTTGCCGATGGCCACCGAGTAGCGGCCGACGCGCTCCGAGTGGCCGCGCGTGTAGGGGTCCTTCGCGTCGATGGCCGCGGCCAGCATGCGCACGGAGTTGATGAAGAGCAGGTGGTTCTCGTTGGCCGCCTTGCGCAACTGCTCGATGGCCTTCTCGATCGCGCCGGACATGGCGTTGAAGTTCGTGGCCAGCTCGCCGATCTCGTTGCGCGTCTTCAGCTCGACGCGCTGCGCGTAGTTGCCGTTCGCGATCTCCCGCGTCCGCTGCGCCAGCTCGCGGATCGGGCGGGCGATGCCGGTGGCGAAGACCAGCGCGGCGAGGATGGCCAGCAGCAGGGCGATGCTTCCCCACTCGATCGTCGCCCGCACCATCTTGTCCACCGAGGCGAAGGCCTTCTCCTCCGGCTTCTGCACGACGACGCCCCAATCGGGGCGGGTGATGGGCGCCACGGTGCCGAGCATCGTCACCGCCCGCCCGCCGCGGCTGTCGACGTACGACTCGGTCAGGCGCAGCGGCTGCTTGGAGAACTCCTGCACGATCTTCAGGTTCGAGAAGTCGGGGCGCTGGACGTCCAGCGCCGGCTCGCTGTGCATCAGCACCCGGCCGTTGCGGTCGACGAGGAAGGCCGTGACGTCGCCCTTCCCCTCGTCGCGGATGCGGTCGGAGATCCGCTTGAGGCTGACCAGCCCCTCCACCATTCCGATCACCTGGTTGTCGTCGACCACCGGCACGGCGATCACCACCGCCGGCTGGTTGATGGAGGTCACGTACTGGAACGTTCCGGTGTACGGCTGCCCCTTCTTGGCCACCTCCAGGGCGAGGTTCATCTCCTGCTGGATGGCCGGATCGAGGCCGTCCGGCTTGGCCTCCGCGCCGAGCCCGGCGGTGTTGAGGACGCGTAGCGCGAGGAGGTCGCCGTCCGGCGTGAGGTAGTCGGTGATCCACTGCGTCTCGGCGGCGTACGTGAAGGGGTCGGCGCCGTTCAGGGCCCGCTTCATGATGCGCACCGAGCCGGCGATCTTCGTCAGTTGCTGCATGTTGCTCGTGAGCAGGTTTTGCACGTCGGTGGCGATGCCGACCGCGGAGCGGGTGAGGTACTTTTTCTCCAGCGTCTCCAGGGAGTCGCGGTTGATGCCCTGGAGGAAGTAGTGGGAGACGACGAGGGGGAGGAGGCCGACGGCGATCATCGCCCCGAGGAGCGTCCAGAGCAGGCGGGCTCTTGGGGGAGGGGAGGAAGGGGAGACGTCGGACATTCGAAAACGATTATAAAAGAAGCGGATGTCTCTCGGGCTCTACCTGCATCTCCCCTTCTGCCGCGTGCACTGCACGTACTGCCCGTTCGCCATCTCCACGGACCTCTCCCTGCAGGACGCGTACACGGAGGCGCTATTGCGGGAGATCGACGCGAAGAACCCTCGCCCCGCGGCAGCGGGG
>DATEOX010000157.1:0-5489 GCA_035273585.1 Thermoanaerobaculia bacterium | reverse complement strand
GGCCGCGGCGGAAGACGCCGACGCCCTGCGCAACCTGCGCTCCCTCAGCCTGCCGGCCGGAGCGGCGCGGTGAGGCTCCCGCAGTTCCTTCGGATCCCGCCGGTCTACTTTCAGCCGCTGGAGCAGGAGCTCGAGCCGGCCGCGCAATTCCTGTCCGGCCATCTCCTCAATGCCGGCTGCGGCACGCGCGACATCGAGCCGTGGCTGCGCCGGCAGGGCGTGACGCGCGTGACGCGCTACGACATCGCGTCCGACGACCCGGCGGTGATCATCGGGCCATTGGAGTCGATGCCATTCGACGACGGCACGTTCGACGCCGCGCTCTGCAACGCTGTCCTGGAGCACGTGCTCGACGCAGAGCGGGCCATCCGGGAGCTGGCCCGCGTGGTGCGCATCGGCGGCCATCTGGTCATCGCCGTGCCGTTCCTCCAGCCGTACCACGCCTCGCCGGGCGACTTCCGCCGCTACACCGCGGACGGCTTGGCCCAGCTCGGGCGCGCCGCCGGGCTGGAGGTCGTGCAGATGCTCCCGGTGCATTCGTTTGCCCAGACGCTGGGCTGGATCGTATGGGAGTACGCGCAGGAGAAGGGCGGCTTCTTCCGCCGCGCCATGGCCTACACCCTCGCGTTCCTCATCACCCGCCTCCGGAGCCGCACCGACCGGACGCTGGTGCGCAACGCGAACACGTTTCAGGCCGTCTTCCGCCGGCCGGAGTCGAAGGAGACTGAGGTTCTGGGCACGGCCTGGCGGCAGAAGCCGCTCCCCGCGGCCTGCACCAGCGTCCCGACCATGCTCGTGCCGGACGAGCTGCGGCTGCTGCATCATCTATCCGAGGACTACTACCGCGGCGACGGGGTGATCGTCGACGCGGGATCGTTCCTCGGCGGCTCGACGGTCACCTTGGCGGACGGCCTCCGCCGCAACCTCCGCCGGCGGCGGCAGCGGGAGGAAAAGCTCATCCACTCCTTCGACCGCTTCGAGGTGGAGGAGTGGACACGCGGCATCTATTTCCCGGAGACGACGCGCGCCGGGGAGAGCTTCCGCGACACATTCGAGTGCAACATCGCTCCGTATGCCGCGCTGATCGACGTGCACGCCGGCGACATCACGGCGCAGGAGTGGAACGGCGGGCCGATCGAGATCCTCTTCCTCGACGTGGCCAAGCACTGGACCGTCTGCGACCACGTGACCTGGCAGTTCTTCCCCCACCTCATCCCCGGCCGCTCGATCGTCGTGCAGCAGGACTATCTCTATCATCACTGGACGGCCTGGCTGCACGTGACGATGGAGATCTACGCCGACTACTTCGAGTACGTCTGCGACACGGAGGTGAACTCGGTCGCCTTTCGCTGCACGCGCCGGATCCCGCAGTCAGTGCTCCGCCGGAACACGGTGGAGAGCCTCACCACGGAGGAGAAAGTCGCCCTGATGGACCGCGCCGCGAGCCGCTTCGAGGGAGCGAAGCGGGAGATCGTCCTTGCGGCGAAGGAGCACTTTCTGGGGTTGATGGCGCGCGAGGGGGCGGAGCAGCGAAAGCTCGCTCATGGGGCCGCCCTCAATCCGTAGCTCATCGCCGGCCGGAGGTTGAGGATCTCGATCGTGACCTTCGTGACGCCCTCCGGCAGCGGCTGTTCGCTGCTCTCCCCGAGGATTGCGGAGAGGGTGGGACGGGGACGGAGCCGGACGTAGTGCGGAACGGCTCCTCCGGCGACCATCCGATACCAGAGCGTCTCCCCGCGCAGGGCCGGCTGCTCCGCGCCGAGGGCTTCCTCGAAGGCCTTTTCGACGCCTGGCGCGAGGTCGATCGTGGTGAGCTCGAGACGGGCGGCCGGTTGCGGCTCGCCGGTTCCGCGCGAGAGGGCGCGGAGGTACTCGTACAGCGCGCTCCCCACGAACGCGGCGTGCGGCGTGACGTTGGAGACGTTGTCCCGCTCGTCCTCCGCCGGCGCCACGGGAGTATCGAGGCTGGCGGCGGAGTGGCCGAACGTCGCGTAGACGAACCACCGCTGCCGCTCGCCGGCCCAGACTGTCCAGCCATACCAGGTCCAGGTGTCCCGGGCCTGCCGATGCCATTCGAGATGGCGGATGTATCCAGCTTCGAAATCGATCGTGTCCCCGTCGTGAGGACGGAGGACGGAGATACGTGCGTACGGACCGTCGGACATGCTGGAGCTCCTCCCGGCCATCACGATCGGTCCGCCGGCGCCGGCGATCAATTACCTGGGAGGTAATGCGCGCCGGCCTGAAACGCTTCGCCTCCTTCCGTCACTACCTCTCATCGAACCGCTGACAGAAGGAGCAAAGCGATGCCGTCGCCTCTCGTCGTTCCTGGTGTGCAGGTCAAGACATTGTTCGAGCCGTCGCCCGTGTTGCCGGGGGCCACGGGCATTCTCGGCGTGGTGGGGATCACGGACCGCGGGCCGGTCGATCCGACGCCCATCGGCAACTTCGGCGAGTTCCTGGAGATCTTCGGCCCTGCCAGCCGCTTCACCATGCCCGAGGTACGGACCGCGCTGGCCAACGGCGTGGCGCAGGTCGTCGTGGCCCGGCTCGCGGAGAGGAGCGACGGGGTCGCCAGCCTCGAGCTGAAGGACGATGAAGGGGAGGGCGTCGTCCTCCTCCGCGCCCGCGCGGCGGGGCGGTGGGGGAACGACCTGGCGGTGCGCGTCACCCAGATCAAGCCGTCGTCCGGGAAGGGCATCAAGTACGTCAACCTCGAAGTGCTCTACGCCAAGCAGGTCATCGAGACCTTCCAGCGGCTCGTCCTCGACGAGGACAGCCCGGACTATCTCTTCGACCGGATCAACGACGGCAGCCGGGTGATCGTGGCCCTCGATCCGGCCTTCGACGCCGAGCTGCCGAAGGCGCAGAAGCTCGCCTTCGCGCCGGCGCCGGCGGTGGCGGCGGTGGCGGCGGAGCGCAAAGTGCCGATGGCGGGCGGTGATTTCGTGGTGCGGGCGAAGACGCCGGGGCGGGCCGGGAACGGCATCGCCGTGGCCATCAGCGAGGCCGCCGGGCTGCTCCTCAAGGACGCCGACGGCAACCCGAGCGTCGATCTCCGCGCCCGCGACGGCGTGGCCGGGCGGAACCTCACCGTCTCCGTGCTCGCGCCGGCCGCCGGCGACTCCACGCTGAGCGTCGTGGGCGGTGGCGCGCCGGTCAGCTACGGCAGTGTCGAGGAGCTCGTGGCCAAGCTGCAGAACGATCCGACGCTGATCGCGGAGAAGAGGGGGACGAAGAAGCCGGCGGCCATCACGGCGAAGCTCGAGAACCGGGTCGACATCGACATCGTCACGGAAGGGCAGGAGACGCGGACGTATGCCGGCCTCGACGTGGCAGCGATCAAGAATATCAACGACCCGGGCGTGGAGTTCGTGAGTGTCCCGGCGCTGCCGGACAAAGGGGAGCTCCGCCTGGCGGGCGGGCGGCGGGAAGGGCCGGCCATTCCGCTGCTGCCGGAGACGAAGACCGATCCGTTGGTGGAGCTGACGCCAGCCAACGACGAGGCCAGCACCGTCGAAGTGCAGGTCCTCAAGCCGACCGGCTCGAAGACGGTGGACATCGTCGTCTTCCGGGGCGCGGACGTGGTGGAGTCGTTCTCCGGCCTCTCCATGGACCCGGACGATCCGCGCTACCTCATCAACGTCCTCGACACCTCGGCGACGCTGCGGGCGCGCGACCTCTTCATCCGCACCAGGATCCAGACGTTCCCGCGCAACTTGCCGAGCGCGCAGAACCTGGACGGCGGAACGCCGCCGTTGACCGACGCCTACCAGGACGCGCTCGACCGGCTGGAGATGTCCGAGGAGGTGGACCTGGTGATCGCCTCGGTGGCCAACCAGTTGAGCGACGCCGACCGCATCAAGGTCCAGCAGCAGGTCGTCGCGCACTGCACGAGGATGGCGGACGTTGCGCGCAACCGCATCGGCCTCGGCTCCATCAACGCCAGCGAGAACGGCGACGTGAAGAAGATCCTCGACCACGCGGATGACGTCCGCAGCGACCACTTCATCCTCTGCGCGCCGGCCGGCACGGAGGCGGCGCTGGCCGGGCTCCTCGGGCGGCAGGACTACTTCCAGTCGCCGACGTTCAAGACCATCGCCAGCGCCGACGCGCCGCTCGTCTCCTACACCGACGCGCAGCTCGCGCAGCTCGTGCCGGCGAACATCGCCGTGATCACGAAGAAGCGGAAGGTGGGGGTGATCGTCGTGCGCGGCCTGCTCACCAGCGGCCGTCAGGTCAACGTCCAGCGGACGGCGAACAAGTCGGTGCGCGACACGAACGCCATCGCCAACAAGTACATCGGCCTGCTCAACAACGACGGCACGCGCAACGCGCTCCGCCAGCAGATCATCGCCATGTTCCTGCAGATGGAGCGTGACGGGGCCATCGTGCCGAGCACGGACGGGTCGGACACCGCCTTCAAGGTGGATGTGTACTCCACCCAGGCCGACTTCGCCAACGGCATCGTGCGCATCGACATCGCCGTGCGGCCGGTCCGCGCCATCGACTTCATCTACGCCACGATCCTGGTCCAGAACTGAGGAGCGCAGTCATGCCGCAGATCTACACCGCATTCGCCTCGGAAGTGAAAGTGAACGAGGAGACCATCGAGGGGCTCCAGTCGATCGAGTACAACGTGGTGAAGAACCGATCCCACGTGGGGGCCATCGGCACCGACGAGCGGATCGCCGTCTACTTCGGCCTGAAGGTGGTGACGGGCAAGCTGCGCGTCGCCTCGGCCAACCCGACCCTGGACGGCCTGCTCGGCTCGAACGCGGAGTTCTCCATCTCCGCCACCCTCAAGCACCGCGACACGGAGCGGAAGGTGACGTTCGACGCCTGCTACATGGAGGACAAGACCTTCGCCCTCAGCGCGCTGCAGCACGGCGAGACGGTCTACGAGTTCACCGCCACGCGCGTCCGCGAGGAATGAGCCATGCCCGCGCGCGTCGACGTCTCCAGAAGAGAGGTCGCGGCGGGAGAGCGGCGGGTGGTCTTTCGCCTCGATTGCCGGGCCGATACGGCCGCGGTCAGGCTGGGCGAGACCGATTACGTCGTCCGTCCGCTGCGCTGGCGGGAGAAGGTGATCCTGGCCCGCTTCGCCGACCTCGGCCCCGAGCTCCTGCGCACGGAGCTGATCCACATCTGCACGGAGGGCGATGTGCCCGACGATTTGCCTGCCCAGGATGCGGAGGTGCTGTGGGTGCTCGCCGCCTGGATGAGCGAGCCGCCGTCGTCCTCGCCGGTGCCGCTCGACAGCCGCAGCGTGGCCGGCGTGACGCTCCGCCTCTGCAAGGCGATGGGCCTGCGCCCGGCAGACTTTGATGATCGCAGCGCGCCGGAGGTGGAGGCGATGTGGGAGGCGCTGGGCGGCTCCGCGCTCGCCGAGGAGAGCGACGACGCGCCGGCTCCGTCGACAGCGACGAAGATCATGATCGTGCCCGATCCGGAGGCGCCGGCGGCGTTTTCGGGGCGGGCGGGGGTGG
>DATEOX010000156.1:0-6770 GCA_035273585.1 Thermoanaerobaculia bacterium | reverse complement strand
GAAGGGGGGGCGGGTGGTGAGGCGGCCGTGACGATATGATCCCCAAATGCAAACCGCAAACATCGGCATCCTCGGCTCGGGCGACGTCGGCAAGGCGCTGGCGCGCGGGTTTCTCGGGCTCGGACATGACGTGCGCATCGGGTCGCGGGAGCCGGAGAAGCTGCGTGAGTGGGTGGCCGCGGCGGGCGGGCGGGCGTCGGCGGGGACGTTCGCCGAGGCGGCGGAGTTCGGGGACGTGCTGGTGCTGGCCACGCTCGGGACCGGAACGGAGAGCGCGATCGACCTGGCCGGCGAGGCGAACTTCGACGGCAAGGTCGTCATCGACGCCACCAATCCGCTCGACTTCAGCGCGGGGATGCCGCCGCGGCTCTTCGTCGGGCTGAACGACTCGCTGGGGGAGCGCGTCCAGCGCAAAGTGCCGAAGGCGCGGGTGGTGAAGGCCTTCAACACCGTCGGCAACGCGCTGATGATCAATCCCGACCTGCCGGGCGGGCCGCCGGACATGTTCATCGCCGGCAACGACGAGGACGCGAAGAAGATCGTCTCCCAGATCTGCACGCACTTCGGGTGGGGCGTGGTCGACATCGGGGGGATCGAGGGGTCGCGGCACCTCGAGCCGATGTGCGTGGTCTGGGTGCTCCATGGGGTCAGGACGGGCGGCTGGTCCCATGCCTTCAAGTTCCTGCATGGCGCGTCACAGAACGGCAAATGAGCGCCGCGCGGACGCCGGCGCCGCGTCCGGATGCGGTACACCGGTCCGGGGCCGCCTGCCGCGGCAGCGAACTTGCAGCCGGGGCGACCTGAAGCCGCACAAGATCCGACGGGAGTTGAGCATGCGCCATACCCTTCGCCGTTTCCCCCTTTTCCTCTTCCTGGTCTGCCTCCTGACCCCGGCCGCGAACGCCCAGTACTTCGGGCGCAACAAGGTCCAGTGGGAGAGCTTCCGCTTCAAGGTCATGCAGACCGAGCACTTCGACATCTACTACTACGACCAGGAAGCGGACGTGGTGAAGGACGTCGGGCGGATGGCCGAGCGGTGGTACTTCCGCCTCTCCAAGACCTTCAACCACACCTTCAACCGCAAGCCGATCGTCCTCTACGCGAACTCCGCCGACTTCCAGCAGACCACGACCACCGGCGGCCTGATCGGCGAGGGGACGGGCGGCTTCACCGACGAGTTCATGAACCGCGTCGTCCTCCCCCTGACCGGCGACTACTCGGAGAACGACCACGTCCTCGGCCACGAGATCGTGCACGTCTTCCAGTACGACATTGCCGCGGCGCAGACGAACAACCGCCGCCGCTTCAATCTCGAGCAGCTCCCGCTTTGGCTCGTGGAAGGCATGGCCGAGTACTTCTCGAAGGGCCGCATCGACCCGCTGACCTCGATGTGGATCCGCGACGCCACGATCCAGGACCGGCTGCCGGACCTGAAGAAGCTGACCCGCGACCCGCGCTACTTCCCCTACCGCTACGGCGAGGCGCTGATGGCCTACATCGGCGGCCGCTTCGGCGACGAGGCGGTGGTGCGCTACTTCCTGGCCGCGGGCATGGTGGGCATCGAAGGGGCGTTCGACCGGACGCTCGGCCTCTCCGCCGACCAGGTCTTCCGCGACTGGCAGGAGTCGGCCCGCGAGCTGTACAACCCGGTCCTGGCCGAACGGCCGATGACGCTGGGCAACCCGCTGATCGGGCGCCGTCCGGAGCCGGGCAACAAGAAGCGGATCTCGAGCGACCTGAACGTCGGACCGTCGCTGAGTCCTGATGGGCGCTATCTCGCGTTCCTCTCCACGCGCGAGCTGTTCGACATCGACCTCTTCCTGGCCGATGCGAAGACCGGCCGCGTCATCCGCCGCCTCGTCTCCTCCGACCGCGACGCGCACTACGACGCCCTCCGCTTCATCGACTCGGCCGGCGCCTGGTCGCCCGACTCGCGGCGCCTGGCCTTCATCACCTTCGAGAAGGGCGACAACTTCCTGGGCATCGTCGACGCCGAGTCGCGCGACACGAAGCACATCCGCGTCCCCGACCTCGACGCCATGTCCTCCGTCTCCTGGTCGCCGGACGGCCACTCGGTGGTCGTCTCCGGCCAGCGCACCGGCGTGACGGACCTCTTCATCTACAACCTCGACAACAACACCGTCCGCCAGCTCACGGCCGACAAGTTCGCCGACATGCAGCCCGCCTGGTCGCCGGACGGCCGGACCATCGCCTTCATCACCGACCGCGGCGAGGGGACCCGCCTGGAGAACCTCTCGTTCTCGCAGATGAGCGTGGCCACGATCGACGTCAATACCGGCGCGGTGCGCGTGCTGCCGCTCTTCCGCGGCGCGCACCACATCAACCCGCAGTGGGGGCGCGACAGCAACACGCTGTACTTCATCGCCAACCCGGAAGGCATTCCCGATGTCTACCGCACCACGCTCAACGACGGCCGCATCGAGCGCATCACGCACGTGCAGACCGGCGTCTCCGGCATCACGGAGATGTCGCCGGCGCTGACGGTGGCCAGCGGCACGGGAGACGTGGCGGTCTCGATCTACGAGGGCGACAACTACAACATCTACTCCCTCCCCGCGGCCGCGCCGGGAGCGGCGGTCGCCGCCACATCGCCGTCGGACATCCCGCGCGCGGCGCTCCTGCCGCCGTATCGCCAGACCGGCTCGGTCATCACCGCCTACCTCCAGCAGCCGGCGGAAGGGCTGCCGCCGGAGAACAACGCGATCGTCGCGGAGCGCGGCTACAACCCGAACCTGCACCTGGCCTATCTCGGACCGCCGACCATCGGCGTCGGCGCCGACCAGTTCGGCTTCGGCGTGGGCGGCTCGATCAGCGCCTACTTTTCCGACATCCTCGGCCAGCACAACGTCGGCTTCACGTTCCAGGGCGGCGGGAGCTCGAACTACGGCAGCTTCGCCGACCAGATCGGCGGCGAGCTCTTCTACCTGAACCAGCAGCACCGCTTCAACTGGGGTGTGGACACGATGCACGTGCCGTACGTCACCCTCTCGCAGGGCGTGCGCCCGACGACGACCGTGATCAACGGCCAGACCGTGGCCGCTGATGACTACATCCAGGTGCGCGAGGTGCAGACCATCAACGACGTCTCCGGCGTCGCGCAGTATCCGTTCAGCGCCACGCGGCGCATCGAAGGACAGGTCGGGTGGCAGCACTACGGATACAAGGCGGAGGCCGACCACTTCATCGTGGTGGGCAACCAGATCGTCGACGAGTTCACCGACCGCCTCCCCGGCTCGTTCTCCGTCGGGCTGAAGAAGGCATCGCTGGCTTTCGTCGGCGACAGCTCGGCCTTCGGCTTCGTCTCGCCCGTGCGCGGGACGCGTTACCGCTACGAGGTCGAGACGCTCACCGGCGACCTGAAGTTCAATACCGCGCTGGCCGACTGGCGCAAGTACTTCTTCAAGCGGCCCCTGACGCTCGCCGTGCGCGGCCTGCACTACGGCCGCTACGGCAGCGACGCCGAGAGTCCCCAGCTCACGCCGCTCTACCTCGGCCAGGGCTCGCTCGTCCGCGGCTACGATCCGTACTCGGTCGACATCAACGAATGCGTCGCGCCGTCCGGCTCCGGCGCCTGCCCGGTGTTCGACCGCCTGGTCGGCTCGCGCGTCGCGGCGGCGAGCGTCGAGATGCGCATCCCGCTCTTCGGCACGCAGGAGTTCGGCCTGATCAACGCGCCGTCCCTCCCGACGGAGCTCTTCGCCTTCAGCGACGTCGGCGCCGCCTGGCGCAACGGCGACAAGGTGAAGTTCAAGTGGGCCACGAATACCACCGAGCGCGTCCCGGTGGTCAGCGTCGGCGTCGGCCTGCGCATCCTCCTGGCCTACATCCCGATCGAGGTCTACGCCGCGAAGCCGTTCCAACGCCCGGACCGGAACATCGAGTACGGGTTCAACATCATTCCCGGGTGGTAGACGTAGTTGTTGGTTGTTGGTTGTTAGTAGGATGCCCGCGCGGACACCTACTAACAACTAATAACCAACAACTGCTTTTCCATGAACCGCCGCGAATTCGAACAGCTCGTCGAAGAAGCCCTGGCATCCCTGCCGGAGCGCTTCGCCAAACTGCTGGAGAACGTTGCCGTGGTCGTCGAGGAGGAGCCGTCCGACGACGATCTGGACGAGGTCTTCGGCGATGACGAGGAAGGCGACGACGAGCTGCTGGGCATCTTCCGCGGCACGCCGCTGACGGAGCGCCGCTTCGACGACCTCCCGCAGTTGCCCGCGGAGGTAGCCATCTTCCGCGGCCCGATCCTCCGCGTCGCGCACGACCGGCGCGATGCCATCCACGAGATCCGCGAAACCGTGATCCACGAGCTGGGGCACTACTTCGGCCTCGGCGATCACGAGATGGTTTTCTGACGGCGAGCGGGCGGGACGCCCGCGCTCCAACTGCTGGTCGCGAAAATCCACAAATCTCGATGTTTCGCTTCTGCGAATTTCATCACCCGCCTCAATCCTCTTGAGTTAGCGGCGGGCACGGAGCGGCAGCGCGCCTGCAGCGCCCCGTCCGGCGAAAGGAGAGAGGGACATGAAACGCGTCGCAGCATTTCTCGTCATCCTCGTCATCGCCGGCTGTACCACCTCATCGTCAACGCAGAAAGGAGAGATCCGCGGCGTCGCCACGCTGGACGGCAATCCGCTGCCCGGCGCGACGATCACGCTCATCGGTCCATCCGGGCCGCTGAAAGCCGTCACCGACGGCGACGGCAAGTACGCCTTCGCCGCCCTCCTCCCCGGCACCTACAAGCTGAAGGCGGAGCTGGACGGGCTCAAGACGATCGCCCGCAGCGTCAAGCTGCGCGGCGGGCGCACGGTCACGGCCGAGGTGCCGATGCGCGTCTCGGCCGTGGCGGAGTCGATCACCGTCACGGCCTCGGCGCCCGGCTCGTGGGTGGAGGACGCCATCCAGGAGATCCCCGCCCCGCGCGGCGAGCCGACCTTCGCCCACTTCGACGAGCACGGCTTCGTCGACGCGGCGAAGGAGCCGGTCACCACCTTCTCCATCGACGTCGACCGCGCGTCGTACGCGCTCGTCCGCCGGTACATCAGCGAGGGCGACAAGCCGCCCGCCGATGCGGTGCGCATCGAGGAGCTGGTCAACTACTTCGAGTACGACTACCCGCAGCCGCGCGGCGCCGATCCGTTCTCCGTCACCTCCGAGGTGGCGTCGTGTCCGTGGGACGTGAGTCATCGGCTGGTGCGCATCGGCATCCAGGGACGCGAGCTGGAGGAGTGGAAGATGGCGCCGAACAACCTCGTGTTCCTCATCGACGTCTCCGGCTCGATGGACACGCCGATCAGCCTCCCGCTGGTGAAGTCGAGCCTCTTCGTCCTGCTCGACAAGCTGCGCGCGGAGGACACCGTCTCGATCGTCGTCTATGCCGGCGCGGCCGGTCTCGTGCTGCCGCCGACGTCGGGCGCGGACAAGACCCGCATCAGGGCCGCGATCCACGGCCTGCAGGCGGGCGGCTCGACCGCGGGCGGCGAGGGCATCGAGCTGGCGTACAAGATCGCGCAGGAGCACTTCCTGCCGAACGGCAACAACCGCGTGATCCTGGCCACCGACGGCGACTTCAACGTCGGGCCGTCGTCGCCCGCGGAGCTGGAGACGCTGATCGAGGAGAAGCGCAAGAGCGGCGTGTTCCTCACCGTGGTCGGCGTCGGCGGCGGCAACGACGCGACGATGGAGACGCTGGCGGACAAGGGGAACGGCAACTACGCCTTCCTCGACGACCTCCAGGAGGCGAAGAAGTTCTTCTCCACCGAGCTGACCGGCACGTTGGTCACGATCGCCAAGGACGTGAAGGTGCAGGTGGAGTTCGACCCGGCGCTCGTCGCCTCGTACCGGCAGCTCGGCTACGAGAACCGCGCGCTGAAGAACGAGGACTTCAGCGACGACAAGAAGGACGCGGGCGAGCTCGGCGCCGGCCACACGGTGACGGCGTTGTACGAGGTGGTGCCGGCGAGCCGCGCGTCGAACGGGACGCTGGCCAGGCTGCGCCTCCGCTACAAGGAGCCGTCCGGCGAGACCTCGCGCGAGCTGACCGCGTCGATCGTGGATGACGGGCGCACGATCTTCAACGCCTCACCGGACCTCAAGTTCGCCGCCGCAGTCGCGGAGTTCGGCATGCTCCTGCGCCAGTCCGACCACCGCGGCAACGCGTCGTACGCCGACGTGCTGTCGCTGGCCCGCGCCTCGCGCGGCGTCGACCTGGACGGGCGGCGGGGGGAGTTCATGAGACTCGCGGAGGTGGCGGGGAGGTAGGTGCTAACGATGACTGGGAACGATGAACGATGAACCCCGTCCACCCCAGGGTTTGTTCATCGTTCATCTCTCATCGTTCAGCGTTTACTCAATCCCCAGCAACTCGATATCGAACACCAGCATCCCCTTCGGTTTGCCGCGCTCGCCGCGGTAGGCGAGGCTCTCCGGGATCCAGACGCGCACCCGCTCACCCTCGGTCATCTGCTGCAGCACTTCCTGCCAGCCGCGGATGACGCCGGTGAGCGGGAGCACGGCCGGCTCGCCGCGGGAGACGGAGCTGTCGAAGAGCTTCCCATCCGTCGTCCAGCCGCTGTAGTGGACGCGCACCTGGCTGGCCGGATCGGGATGCTTCGTGCCGGTGCCCGCGCGCAGCACCTTGTACGCGAGGCCCGACTTGCGCATCGTCGCGTCGGCGGGCGGCGCGGCGACGTCTGCCGGCGTGCGCGGGCCGGGGATGATGCCCAGCAGCTCGGGCCTCGCGTACA